>CAJCIO010000127.1 GCA_903970465.1 Gammaproteobacteria bacterium | reverse complement strand
CGGGTACCCGCCACTGGTTCGATCTGGGCGAGAATCCTTATATCGTAGCGATTCGGTTGTACAACAATGAGGGTGAAGCACCAGCCAACTTCACCGGTGATTCGATTGCCGACCGTTTTCCGCGTCTGGAAGACGCTATCTGATCAAGCACTGGAAACGACTGTGGGAGCAGGCTTGCGCGTCCGACCGCGCAAGCCTGCTCCCACAGGGGTAATACTCTATCGATCAAGCCGAATGATAAGTCGGCAGGGCAAAACGATTCTGGCTTTGCAGCATCTTGATCGCGGGCAGGTCACTGGCTTCGGCAGCCAGGTCGCGGCGGATCGCGCTGATGACCCAGGACAGCTGTTCTGGCGTGTTGAGTTGGGCGTAAGAGATCGAACGACGGATCTGTTTGCCGGCCTGATCGCGCAGGGTCAGCAGCACGGCACCATCTGGACGCGGCAGTGCAGTGACTTCGTATTCGGAAAACAGCGAAGTGAATTTCTCTTGGATAAAGTTCATGTCAGCTCCTCAGGTCTTGCGTCGGCAGGCTTTGCAAGTAAGGAGTGCAGTGACTGTGCCAGTTTTGGCTAAATAAAAAATCCCTTTAAAATCAACGGTTTGAAAACATACGGGATTTTTTGTTTCGTGCAATTTGCAAGATCGTCATCGGAGGGGGATGCAAATTGAGCGGGTGGGGGAGGACGCGCAGAGGGAATTTGTACGCACGTACACAATCTATGACCATGAATCGCCAATAAATTCCGTTGCCCCCACCGATAGCCACAGTCTGTTGACCAACGGCGCAGTGGTGCACACACTCCCCGCACTTATTTTTTGATCCAGGAGCTGCATCGAATGTCCGACCAATCCCAAGGCCCACAGATGACCCCTGACGAAGCCGCCGAGTTTGCCGCCCAGGTATTCGATGTCGCGCGTCAGGGCGATGCCCAGATGCTTGCTCGTCTGTTGGAAAAGGGCCTGCCGGTGAACCTGCGCAATCACAAGGGCGATACCTTGCTGATGCTGGCCAGCTATTACTGCCACGTCGACGCGGTCAAGGTGCTGCTCGAGCACGGCGCCGATCCGGAGATCCGTAACGACAACGGCCAGAGCCCGGTGGCGGGCGCTGCGTTCAAGGGCGACTTGGGCGTGGTGCAAGCGTTGATCGAGCAGGGCGCGGATATCGAAGGTGCCTCGGCGGATGGCCGTACGGCACTGATGATGGCGGCGATGTTCAACCGTGTCGAAATCGTCGATTACCTGCTGGGCAAAGGCGCCAATCCGAGCGCCCAGGACGCCAAGGGCGTGACCGCGCTGGGCGCCGCGCAAGCCATGGGTGCTGCCGAAACCACCGCACAGCTGCAAAAACTGCTGGGCTGAAACTCCTGGAACTGTTGAAACCGGGGCACTGCTGAAATGCGATCCCTGTGAGTGCGGGTTATGCCCGCGAAGCCGTGAAAAGCTTCGCGGGCAGAACGCGCTCCCACAAGGTCGGATAGTGTATTCTTCGCGACCCTTTTTCGCTCTCCCTCGCAGGTCATCCCCATGAAAGCCACCCTCGTTGAACTTATCGGCAAAATCAGCTCGGGGTGCATGACAGCGCAAGACATCGAGCGAATCGCCGACGAAGCCGCAGCGGCCTATGCCGACCCGGCGGGCTTCCTGGCCGCCAACCCGGACATCAACTACGACGACACCTTCCCCATCCCTCTGGGCGAGTGGATCGTGGTCGGCAGCCTGCCCGACACGGTGCTGTTCCAGGCGGACACCTACGCTGACTTGTTCGCGCAGATAGTCGCCTCGTTCGGCCCGGGCGTGGCCTTCAACCTCAAGGCCAAGCAGTTGGCCAAGACCGAAGCGCTGACCGCCCTCCAGCGCATCCAGGTGCAGATGAGCGCCATGGCCAAGGAAGACGGCGGCTACGTGCTGATGAACTTCAGCCAATTGCTCGACGACGAACTGCAAGTGGTGCTGGTCTACGGCAACGACGTGCCGCGGGTGCTCGAGTTGTGCAGCGAAGTGGGCATCACCGCTGCGCCTGCGCTCGAAGCCTTGAAAGTGGCGATTCACGCTTAAAAGGCCACTACTTTGAGGGCCACTACGGAACCTCTCACCCCGGCCAGTGCTCATACCCATAGCGACTCTTCCCTCAAGGAGCATCACATGGGTTCTACCTTCAATAGCCTGGTCGGCTTGATCATTCTCGCTCTGGATATCTGGGCGATCCTCAACGTGGTCAAAAGCGGTGCCGAAATCGGCGCCAAGGTGCTGTGGATCCTTTTGATCATCCTGTTGCCGGTTCTCGGCTTGATCATCTGGGCGATTGCCGGGCCGCGTGGCAACGTGCGGGTTTAGCCCGCAGCGGGGGAATTCATCGCCGATTCCCCCAGGTTTCATCCGCAACGTTCGACCCTTCCTCTTCCTCCACGTAGAATGCGCGCCGTTACAGGGCGCATTTGGCGTGTCTTAATGTGTTTCAGAGTGTAAGCAAGTATTCCAGTGCGTCGCGTGCCATTCGCGGGCAGAGCCCGCTCCCACAGGGGTTTCGTGCCTTGATTGGAGCGGGCTTTGCCTGCGAAGCGCTGGATATTGCCAACGCAATTTTGACAGCCGGTTGCCGACAATCCGCGCCCTACAAATTCAACCGAAATCCAAGGGATCATCACACGCTATGGCCAACCCGGACGCCTCCAGCCCACCGCTAGCCAAGCCTCGGCTGCCGCAACCGACCGTCAGGTCACACATCGCCTACATGCTCCTCAGCGGCCTGGCCATCATGGTCATGCTCAGCCTGCTGCGTCTGGCGCTGCTGGCCTACAACCGGGAGATGATTCTCACCACGCCCGCTTCGACCTTCCTCGAAGCCTTCGGCAACGGCCTGCGCTTCGACTTGCGCCTGACCGCCTATATCCTGGTGCCGCTGGCGCTGGGGCTGCTGTTCCAGCGAGTGATGGCGTTACGCGGTCTATGGCGCTTGTGGCTGACAATTACCTCCAGCATCGCCCTGTTCCTGGGGCTGATGGACATGGACTTCTACCGCGAATTCCACCAACGCCTCAACGGTCTGGTCTTCCAGTACGTCAAAGAAGACCCGAAAACCGTACTGAGCATGATCTGGTACGGCTACCCGGTGGTCCGCTACCTGCTGGCCTGGGCCCTGGTGACCTGGCTGCTGAGCCTGGTGTTCAAGGGTATCGACCGCGTGACCCGGCCCCACACTCCACGGGTGCCCGCCAAGTGGTTCCTGCGCCTGGGCGTGCTGGTGATCTGTGCGGCGGTGCTGGTGCTGTCCGCTCGTGGCACGCTGCGCCAAGGCCCGCCGTTGCGCTGGGGTGATGCCTACACGACCGATTCCAATTTCGCCAACCAATTGGGCCTCAACTCCACGTTGAGCCTGATCGAAGCCGCCAAGAGCGAGTTCTCCGCGCAGCGCAGCAACATCTGGAAGTCGACGATGCCGCCTGATGTGGCTCGCGATGTGGTGCGCAAGATGCTGCTGACGCCTGACGACACCCTGGTCGAGCCTGATCTCGCGCCGGTGCGCCGTGACAACACGCCGCCTGCAGAGAACACCCTGCCGATCAAGAACGTCGTGGTCATCCTCATGGAAAGCTTCGCCGGTCACTCGGTGGGCGCGCTGGGGGCGGACACCAACATCACGCCGAACTTCGACAAGCTGGCCAAGGAGGGCGTGCTGTTCGACCACTTCTTCTCCAACGGTACCCATACCCACCAGGGCATGTTCGCCACCATGGGCTGCTTCCCCAATCTGCCGGGCTTCGAATACCTGATGCAGACGCCCGAGGGCTCGCACAAGCTGTCGGGCCTCCCGGCTCAGCTGAGTGCGCGCAAGTACGACGACGTGTATGTCTATAACGGCGATTTCGCCTGGGACAATCAGTCGGGCTTCTTTGGCAACCAGGGCATGACCACCTTCATCGGCCGTAACGACTTCGTCAATCCGGTGTTCTCCGACCCGACCTGGGGTGTGTCCGACCAGGACATGTTCGATCGCGGCAATGAGGAACTGGCTGCTCGCGGTGACAAGGGCCGGCCGTTCTACGCGCTGCTGCAAAGCCTGTCCAACCACGTGCCGTACGCCTTGCCGAAAAAACTGCCCGTCGAGCCAGTCACCGGCCAGGGCAGTCTCGACCTGCACCTGACCGCCATGCGCTATGCCGACTGGTCGCTGGGGCAGTTCTTCGAGAAGGCCCGCAAGTCGCCGTACTTCAACCAGACGCTGTTCGTCGTCGTCGGTGACCACGGTTTTGCCAACAACAATCAGGTCACCGAAATGGACCTGGGCCGCTTCAACATTCCGTTGCTGCTGATCGGTCCGGGCATCCAGCAGAAGTTCGGTGCGGTCAACCACACCGTGGGTACCCAGGTCGACATCGTGCCGACCATCATGGGCCGTCTCGGCGGCACCAGCCGTACCCAGTGCTGGGGTCGTGACTTGCTCAACCTGCCGGCTGGCGATCCAGGCTTCGGCATGATCAAGCCTTCGGGTGGCGAACTGGAAGTGGCTCTGGTCACCGGCAACCGCATCTTCATCGAGCCGGCCGAGAAGGACATGCCACCCAAGCTGTATCGCTACCAGTTGGGTCGTCAATTCAGTGCCGAGCCGATCCCGGATGGCGATCCTGATGCCGCCGACAAGGCCGACCTGCGCCAGCGCCTGGATGCCTTTATCCAGACCGCCACCCAAGCGCTGATCGACAACCGTGCCGGTGCCGAGAAGGCTGCCAAGGACAACTGATCCACTGCACCCCTGGTGGGAGTGGGCGCTGCCCGCGAAGCTTTTAAAGGCTTCGCGGGCAGCGCCTGCTCCAGCAGTTGTTTTGCGCATGGCAATCGCGCTGAACGATTGCCAACCCCTTCCGGTCTACTGCTCCACAAGCACGTATCACACAGCTTCTTGTGCCACCAGCTGAGGAGATACCAATGAAAGAGTGGGTGATCAACTTCATTGATCAAACCGGCATGCCCACCAGCATTACGGTGAGCAAGGATCAGGAGCCCAGCAGGGAAGATGCTGCGGTGCTGATTCGCGCGCAATTGTTCCCGGTGATCGACAAAGCCAATCTTAACGATTTCGAAGGTAGGGTCGACAAGCCCATCGAGAAGTCGCTCGAAGAGCATGGCGGGGTTAAGATCATTTCCATCACAGCGGCGGCCTGAAAAGACCCACTGGTGCACCGCTGCCCTTCGCGTTACTCTGCAACTCAGGTCCTGGCGAATGTTCTGTTCGCCGCGGTCTGTCTGTTCGCTACATGCTGTTCCCAGGTGACCAATTGCGTTGCGCTGTCCAACCCGCTTTTCTAGAAGGGAGGTCCTGGAACACTGAAAGTCTATCCATCAATCTGAGGAGGACGATCCATGAGCACAGCCTATCAAGAAGACATCAGCATCACCGTGCTGCGCCGCATGAAAGAAGGCGGCTTCGATTTCGCCCGTATCCATCCTATCGAGTTTTACGCGGTCTTCCCCGATGAGGACCGTGCGCGTGTGGCTGCCGGCAAGTTTCGGGGCGAGTCGCTCAACGCTCAGGTCTGCGAGCGTGACGATGGCGGCTGGGGATTGGAACTGAGCAAGGTGATGTACGCGACTTATGGTGGGATTGGCGATTTCGAACAGGAACTTGAAACCTTGATAGAGCCACTGGGGGGCGAAGTAGAAGGATGGGGAGTCAAGCACGAAATCAATCGGCAACACGCTTGATTCAGGCAGGTCCTCGAAAAGGGGCGGGTGGAGACATTCGCCCCTTTTTGGCAACACACGATGTCCTCGGCGTCAAAAAATACAGGGGCGCACCTGGCAGTCCAGCTAAGTGCGTTCACCTGCAAGGATTGTCGGTTACACGCAGTAAAACAGTCATCTTTATGCCAGTGAATTCTCTCCACGCTAAGCTGGTCATAATCGAGGGGCTGCTTCGTGATGAGGCGTTGGCGATTCCATTGGGGCGTTTGTCGCACAGCTTTGGTGCGAGGTATTTGGCGCTTGGCTCCAAAGGGTTGATTTTCAAGCGTTTATGCCGATGGCACGGGCCTTGCGATAGTTCCTGTGTCCGGGTGACAAGGAGTACGGCATGAGCCGCACCAACTATGATGAGATGTACGATGCCGACGGCAATGTCCGCCCGCATTATCGCGAGTTCGCACGCTGGCTGGCCGACACGCCTGACGACCTTTTGGCCCAACGGCGGCGGGAAGCCGACTTGCTGTTCCACCGCGCCGGTATCACCTTCACCCTTTACGGGGACGAGCAGGGTACCGAACGGCTGATTCCTTTCGACACCATCCCGCGCAGCATTCCTGCCAGCGAATGGCGAGTGGTGGAAAAGGGCTGTATTCAGCGGGTCAAAGCGCTGAACATGTTCCTTGCCGACCTGTACCACGATCAACGCATCATCAAGGCAGGCGTCGTGCCTGCCGAGCAGGTACTGGCCAACGAGCAGTACCAACTGGCGATGCAGGGTCTCAACCTGCACCGCGATATCTATTCGCACATCTCCGGGGTCGACCTGGTGCGCGATGGCGACGGCACTTACTACGTGCTGGAAGACAACTTGCGCACCCCGAGCGGCGTCAGCTACATGCTCGAAGACCGCAAAATGATGATGCGCCTGTTCCCGGAGCTGTTCTCCGCTCAACGCATCGCGCCCATCGATCATTACCCCAACCTGCTGCTCGATACCCTCAAGAGCTCCAGTCAGCTGGATAATCCCAGCGTGGTGGTGATGACCCCGGGCCGGTTCAACAGTGCGTTCTTCGAGCATGCGTTTCTGGCGCGGGAGATGGGTGTCGAGTTGGTAGAGGGCGCAGACCTGTTCGTGCGTGACGATCGGGTATTCATGCGCACGACCTCCGGGCCCAAACCGGTGGACGTGATCTACCGGCGGCTCGACGATGCTTTCCTCGATCCGCTGGCGTTCAATCCGGATTCGGCGCTGGGCGTGCCCGGCCTGCTTTCGGCCTATCGCTCAGGCAATGTGGTGTTGGCCAACGCCATCGGTACAGGGGTGGCGGACGACAAGTCCATCTACCCGTATGTCACCGACATGATTCGTTTCTATCTGGACGAAGAAGCCATCCTCAAGAACGTGCCCACCTGGCAGTGCCGCAAGCCCGACGAGCTGTCTCACGTGCTGGCCCATCTGCCGGAGCTGGTGGTCAAGGAAACTCAAGGATCGGGCGGCTACGGCATGCTCGTGGGCCCGGCGGCCAGTGCTGCCGAGATCGAATCCTTCCGTGCCCGCTTGAAGGCCAAGCCCCACGCCTATATCGCTCAACCGACGTTGTCCCTGTCGACCTGTCCGACCTTTGTCGAGAACGGCATCGCTCCACGTCACATCGATCTTCGCCCGTTCGTCCTGGCTGGTCGTGAAACCCGCGTGGTCCCTGGTGGCCTGACCCGAGTGGCGCTGCGTGAAGGCTCCCTGGTGGTCAACTCCTCCCAGGGCGGCGGAACCAAGGACACCTGGGTGGTTGAAGATTAAGGAAGCCTGCCAATGCTAAGTAGAACCGCCTCGGATTTGTACTGGATGTCGCGTTACCTGGAGCGCGCCGAAAACCTCGCGCGCATGCTCGACGTCAGCTATTCGCTGTCGCTGATGCCGCAGGATGGCCGCGAGGGCCTCGACGAGATGGCCATGCCGTTGCTGATTACCGGCACGCTGGATGATTACCTGGAGCGTCACGGCAAGCTGCACGCCGAGCGTCTGTTGTTCTTTTTTGCCCTGGACGCCACTAACCCCGCCAGTATCTACAGCTGCCTGGGCGCGGCGCGTGCCAGTGCCCATGCCGTCCGTGGGCGGATCACCGCTGACATGTGGGAAAACATCAACTCCACTTGGCTGGAGATTCGCGGGATCGCCGAGCAAGGCCTTAGCCGCTATGGCATGAGTCGTTTCTGCGAGTGGTTGAAAGAGCGTTCGCACCTGTTTCGCGGGGCCACCTACGGCACCTTGATGCGTAACGACGCCTTTCGCTTCATTCGGTTGGGCACCTTTATCGAACGCGCCGACAACACCTTGCGCCTGCTCGATGCGAGATACGAAATGCTCGGTGATGAAGCCGACGCCGTCAGCGACAGTTCCGCCCGCGGGTATTACCAATGGAGTGCCCTGCTGCGGTCTTTGTCGTCGTTCGAGGCGTACACCGAGATCTACCGCGATGCGCCCTCGGCGCGCAACGTTGCGGAGATGCTGCTGTTGCGTGCCGATGTACCGCGTTCGCTGCGCGCCTGCACTGAAGAGATCGACCAGACCCTGTCGCAATTACCAGGGACCAATGGTCGACCGGCTCAGCGCCTGGGTGCAGAGCTCGATGCCCGCCTTCGCTATACCGGGATCAACGAGATCCTCGAAGAAGGCCTGCACGAGTGGTTGAACGAATCCATCCCGCTGATGGCTCAGCTGGGCAACGAAATTCACAGTTCTTACCTGGAGGCTCTATGAGGCTTTCGATCAGTCACGAAACCGCTTACCACTATGACGACGAAGTGCGTGCCAGCATCCAGTATCTGCGCCTGACGCCCCATGACAGTGATCGCCAGCATGTGCTCAGTTGGGAGCTGGACCTGCCTCGCCAGGTGCGGGCGCAGATCGACCCGTTCGGTAATATCTTTCATGTACTGACCCTGGACGAGCCTCACGAGAGCATTGTCATCAAGGCCCGCGGTCAGGTCGACATCGATGAGAAGAGCGAATCCGAGCACGAGAGCCAGTCGGCGTTTCCGTTTCTGCGCATGACCCGTCTCACCGAACCGGATGCAGCGTTGCGCGAGTTCGCCAATCTGCAGTGCGGCCAGCGTCGCGATCGCAATGCGCTGATCGACTTGATGCAAGGGCTCAACCAGCACATCGCCTATACCCCCGGGGTGACCAAGGTCGATACCTGCGCTGCCGAGGCCTTCGAGGCCAAGGCCGGCGTCTGTCAGGATCACACCCACGCGTTTCTGGCCTGTGCCCGCAGCCTGCACGTGCCGGCGCGGTACGTGTCCGGGTACTTGTTCAGCGAGAACAGCGAGCATCTGGCCAGCCACGCCTGGGCCGAAGCCTGGATCAACGACGCGTGGTACAGCTTCGACGTGACCAACGGCCTGTCCAAGCCCGAGCGCCACCTCAAGCTGGCGGTGGGTCTGGATTACCTGGATGCTTGCCCGGTACGCGGCATGCGCCGTGGCGGTGGCTTCGAGCAGATGCACGCCAAGGCCGTGTCGAAGCCGATGGTTCAGGTGCAGCGCCAGTAGCACTGCAAACTGTAGCGAGTGGGTTAAGCCCCCTCACTGCAGTCGAGGCTGTTTCAACCCATCAAACGGGTCAAATTGGGAATGATCAGCAGCAACGTCGTTGCTACCACGATGAGTCCGGCCTGGCGAATCTTGGGATGTCTGAACATGGCTGGGTGCCTTTGTTGTTATTGCGATGTGCCGACTGCTTGCCTCATACCCCGGGCAACGGCCAGAACTGCGAAATCGATCCTTGACCCCCAACTCCGGCAAAACCCGGCAGCGGAGGTACAGGGTTAACAGTAGAAGCCACGCGGACCATGGCTTAGAACCATTTTGTATGACTGGCGTCGATTTTAATCTTTCTAGGGAATATATCAGCGGCTGGACCCTGCTCCAGCCGCCAGCTAGAGGCTCGGAAGGCAAGTAGCGACGATTCAGCAGAGGCTTGCCGTTCGTCCGAGGTGATTTTTTGGAGCTCCCCTTGCCTTGGGGCAATCTTTCAAGGCAAGGTTCAGCGAGCGCTTTCACCTTCTTCCCAGTGTCGAGAATTTTTATGTCGTTACGTATCTGCATTCTGGAAACGGACTTTCTGCGTCCCGAGCTGATCGATCAATATCAAGGCTACGGTCAGATGTTCGAGCGCTTGTTCGCACAGCAGCCTATTGCTGCCGAGTTCAGCCGATACAACGTCGTCGATGGGCAGTACCCGGCCGATGACGAGCAGTTCGATGCTTATCTGATCACCGGCAGCAAGGCCGATTCATTCGGCACCGACCCCTGGATTCAAACCCTCAAGGCTTACCTGCTGGATCGCTATCAGCGTGGCGACAAGTTGCTCGGTATCTGCTTTGGTCATCAATTGCTGGCACTGCTGCTGGGCGGCAAGGCAGAGCGCGCGACCCAAGGCTGGGGAGTGGGCATTCACGACTACCAGGTAGCGGCCCATGCCCCCTGGATGAGCCCTGCGGTGGACGAACTGACCATGCTGATCAGCCACCAGGATCAGGTGACCCAATTGCCGCCCGACGCGGTGGTAGTGGCGTCCAGCGAGTTTTGCCCGTTTGCAGCGTACCAGCTCAATGATCAGGTGCTGTGCTTCCAGGGGCATCCGGAGTTCATTCACGACTATTCCCGGGCGTTGCTGGACTTGCGCCAGCAGCATCTTGGCGAGGCGACCTACAACGCCGGTATCGCCAGCCTCGACCGCCAGCACCATGGCACTACGGTGGCCGAGTGGATGATGCGCTTCGTCGCGCACCAGGCGTAGGAGGGCGCTGCGACATAAACGTTACAGCCAGCCCGAACGCCGGAAGCTCACATACAGCGTGGTACATACCGTAACGATCGTGCCCAGCACCACAAAATAACCGTAGCGCCACTCAAGCTCCGGCATGTTGTGGAAGTTCATCCCGTAGATACCCGCCACGGCTGTCGGGAACGCCAGGATTGCGGCCCAGGCGGCGAACTTGCGCTGGGTGATGCTCTGGCGCGATGACTCCAGCAGCAAACCGATCTCGATGGTCTGGCTGGCGATCTCGCGCATCGTGGTGAGGTCTTCCATCTGCCGATTGACATGAATCTGCACGTCACGAAAGTACGGCCGCATGTTCTTATCGATGAATGGAAAATCCAGGCGCTGCAGCTCTTCGCTGATTTCCACCATTGGCGCCAGATAGCGCCGCAGGCGCAGCAGGTCGCCGCGCAGGCTGTGAATGTGCTGAATGTCGGACTCGTGCAGCGCGCCACCCAGCACATTGGCCTCCAGGCGCTCGATATCGGCATGAATGGATTCGGTCACCGGCTGGTAGCTCTCGGTGACGAAGTCGAGCAGGGCGTAAAGCACGAAGTCCTCACCGTGTTCGAGTAACAGCGGCCGTGCCTCGCAACGCTGGCGCACTTGCGCATAGGAGCGTGAATGGCCATTGCGCGCGGTGATCACGTAGCCGCGGCCGGCGAAGAGATGGGTCTCGATGAACTCCAGCTTGCCGTCCTCGCGCACGGGCGAATAGGTCACGATAAACAAGGCGTCGCCGAAGGTTTCGAGTTTGGGCCTGCTGTGTTTTTCCGAGGCGTCTTCGATGGCCAGTTCGTGCAGGTGAAACTGGCATTGCAGGTTGGCCAGTTCCTGCGCATCGGGCTGTTCGAGGCCGATCCAGACGAAATGCTTGGGCTTGCTGGCCCATTGGCTGCCTTCTTCGAGGCTGATATCCGCGACTTTCTTGCCGGCGGTGTACACCGCAGCTGCAACGACTCGACCCATGTGTTTGGCTCTTTGGCAGTAAAAAGGACAACCGCTGCGCCTTCCCTGCAGCGAGGGAGGTGCCCCCGAAAAACGTGTCAGTCCGAGCGAATGGCTCGGCTGTACTATTTTTCGGGGCTCGCCCCCTCGCAACACCTGTGTCACAGCGACCGTGCAACCCAGTATGCTGCGCCTGGGTTTATCTTCATGAGACAACGCTTGTGCTGAATTATCTATGGTTTTTTCTCGCAGCCGTGTTCGAGATTGCGGGTTGCTATGGGTTTTACATGTGGTTACGCCTTGGCAAGAGCGCCCTCTGGGCCCTCCCGGCATTGCTCAGCCTGGTGTGTTTTGCGCTGTTGCTGACCCGCGTCGAGGCCGGCTATGCCGGGCGCGCCTACGCGGCCTATGGAGGGATCTACGTCGTCACTTCACTGGCCTGGCTGGCGCTGGTCGAAGGCGTGCGGCCGACGGCCAGCGACGGCTGGGGGGCGTTGCTGTGCGTGATCGGCGCCACAGTTATTTTGCTGGGCCCACGTTTAAGCCAAGGCTGAATGTTGAGGCCTGGAATACAGCCTGTAGGACCCTTCTGAAGGGTATTTCCCTCGTCCACGTAGGAGCCGCCTGATTCGCTTGCGCCCGGTTGAAAACCACTCCCAGCCCCTGCAATCTGGGGCTCTTATTGGTTTTGACGGCGGGCAGGGACATGCTGGTACTGACACGAAAAACAGGCGAACGCATTCATCCGGGCGAGGACATCTGGATCGAGGTCCTGGAGGTCCGCGGTGGCACTGTGCGCCTGGGCGTCGATGCGCCGAAGGAGGTCGAGGTCCACCGCGACGAGATCTATCAGCGGATACGCAAGGGCAGGGCGATCAGGGCTGCGCTCAATCAAACAGCTCCTTCGGAATGTCGTGTTTGAGCATCAGTTGGCATTGCTGGCTGTCGAGGTCGAAGACGATAAAGGCCTGGCCCTTGGTCAGGGCCTGACGCACTCGCAGCACCCGGGTCTGCAGCGGCGTGTCATCGCCGTTGTCGGTGCCGTCGCGGGTGACGAAATCCTCGATCAGGCGGGTGAGGGTCTCGGGCTCCAATTGATCGTAGGGGATGAGCATGGTGGACGGTCTCGCAGGGTAAAGGGCGCATGCTACCGCAAGAACCACTGTGGGAGCGGGCTCTGCCCGCGAAGAAGTTCATGGGGTATGACTGAACGCCTCTTCGCGAGCAGCGCTTGCTGCCACGAGTGTTCACTGCGCTTCGTTATTTGCTCAACAACGAATCCACCGTTGGCACGCGAGTATCACTCTCCATCTGCGCATCGTGCTCGATCTGGTGGCTGAATTTCTCCAGCGAAGCATTACCCGGCTTGGCATCGCTGGCGAACACTGGCGGGCTCAGCACATAAGCCACCAGTAGCCGACTCAAGGCTTTGAGGCTGTCGATGTGGGTGCGCTCGTAGCCATGGGTGGCGTCGCAACCAAATGCCAGCAGGGCCGTGCGGCTATCATGGCCGGCGGTGATCGCCGAATGGGCGTCGCTGAAGTAATAGCGAAACAGGTCACGGCGCACCGGTAGCTCGTGCTCGCCCGCCAGTTTGAGCAAGTGCCGCGACAGGTGATAGTCGTATGGCCCACCCGAGTCCTGCATGGCCACGCTCACCGCGTGCTCACTGGACTGCTGCCCAGGGGCAACGGGAGCAATGTCGATGCCGACGAACTCGCTCACGTCCCAAGGTATTGCGGCCGCGGCGCCCGAGCCGATTTCCTCGGTGATGGTGAACAGTGGATGGCAATCGATAGGGGGCTCGGCACCGCTCTCGACGATGGCCTTGAGTGACGCCAGCAAGGCTGCCACGCCGGCTTTGTCGTCGAGATGGCGAGCGCTGATATGGCCGCTCTCGGTGAACTCGGGCAGCGGATCGAATGCTACGAAGTCGCCAATGTTGACGCCCAGCGACTCGCAGTCCGCTTTAGTCGCGCAATAGGCGTCCAGGCGTAATTCGACGTGGTCCCAACTGATCGGCATCTGATCCACGGCGGTATTGAACGCGTGCCCGGATGCCATCAGCGGCAACACGCTGCCACGGATAACGCCGGTGTCGGTAAACACGCTGACACGGCTGCCTTCGGCAAAGCGGCTGGACCAGCAGCCGACCGGTGCCAGCGACAGCCGACCGTTGTCCTGAAACGCGCGCACGCTGGCGCCGATGGTGTCCAGATGCGCTGAAACGGCTCGATCGGGCGAGTCTTTGCGGCCCTTGAGCGTGGCGCGAATGGTACCGCGGCGAGTCAGCTCGTACGGAATGCCAAGCTCTTCAAGGCGCTCGGCCACGTAGCGCACAATGGTGTCGGTAAAGCCCGTGGGGCTGGGAATGGCGAGCATTTCCAGCAGGACTTTCTGCAGATAATGAATATCCGGTTCGGGAATTTTGTCAGTCATGGAAACTCCAGATTTGGATAGAAAGGTGGATAGCTTTTGTGAGAGCGGGCTCTGCCCGCGAAGCCTTTCAGGTCTGACCAAGTCAAACGCTTCGCGGGCAGCGCCCGCTCCCACATGGGGAATGTACGTGCACAGAGGGTGCGCTCGGGATAACGCTCAACGCGGTGCACTGTGCGGAAACAGCAGATCGACGAAACGTTCGGCGGTCGGTTGCGGTTCGTGGTTGGCGAGGCCGACGCGCTCGTTGGCTTCAATGAACACATACTCGGGCTGATCAGCGGCCGGGACCAGCAGGTCCAGGCCCACCACCGGAATATCCAGCGCACGGGCAGCACGAACGGCTGCGTCTATCAGCGTCGGGTGCAAAATGTCGGTGACATCTTCCAGATGGCCGCCGGTGTGCAGATTGGCCGCTCGCCGCACCGGCAGCACCTCACCGCTTGGCAGCACCGACTCGTAGTCGTAGCCGGCGGCCTGCACCGTGCGCAGCGTCTCGTGATCCACCGGAATCCGGCTCTCGCCTCCGGTGGCCGCCTGGCGGCGTCGGCTCTGGGCCTCAATCAGAAAGCCTACGGTGTTTTGACCATCGCCCACTACCTGGGCAGGCCGGCGAATGGCCGCCGCTACCATCTCGAAGCCGATCACTACGATGCGCAGGTCCAGGCCTTCGTGGAAGCTTTCGAGGAGCACCCGGCTGTCGTACTGGCGCGCGGCCTCGACCGCCTCCTGGACTTCTTCCAGGTTCGACAAATCCACCGCCACCCCCAGGCCCTGCTCACCGTCCAGCGGTTTGACGACAATGCGCCCGTGCTCGTCGAGAAAGTCCTGGTTGTCGTCCGCGCTACCTGCCAGTTGTTGCGCGGGCAGTTTCAAGCCGGCAGCCTTGAGCGTCTTGTGGGTGAGGCTTTTATCCTGGCACAGCACCACGCTGATGGAACTGGTCAGGTCGCTCAATGACTCGCGGCAGCGCACTCGGCGTCCGCCGTGGCTGAGGGTGAACATCCCGGCTTCGGCATCGTCCACTTGCACGTCGATGCCACGGCGAAACGCTTCATCGATGATGATCCGAGCATAGGGATTGAATTCGCCCTGCGGCCCCGGACCGAGGAACAGTTTCTGGTTGATGCCGTTCTTGCGCTTGATGGCGAAGGTCGGAAGGTTGCGAAAACCCAGCTTGCTATAAAGATTTTTGGCCAAGCGATTGTCGTGCAGCACCGAGAGGTCCAGGTACGCCAGGCCGCGGCTCATGAAATGCTCCACCAGGTGGCGCACCAGTACTTCACCGACGCCGGGGCGGGTGCAGCGCGGGTCCACCGCCAAGCACCACAGACTGCTGCCATGCTCGGGATCATCAAACGCGGTGCGATGGTTGAGGCCCATGACGCTGCCGATCACCTGGCCACTGTCTTCGTCCTCCGCCAGCCAGTACACCGGGCCGCCTTGGTGGCGCGGGGTCAGCAGTGTCGGGTCGATCGGCAGCATGCGGCGCTTGAGGTACAGCGAGTTGATCGCTTGCCAGTCACCCTCGGTGTGCGCGCGGCGAATCCGAAAGCCGCGAAACACCCGTTGGGCCGGGCGATAGTCGCTGAACCACAGGCGCAAGGTGTCCGAGGGATCGAGAAACAACTGTTGTGGTGAATAGGCCAGCACGTTTTGCGGTGCCGCCACGTACAAGGCGATATCACGCTCGCCCGGTTGCTCGTTGAGGAGCTCCTGGGCAAGGGCGTCCGGTGTCGGATAGGTATGACCGATCAGCAGCCGGCCCCACCCACAGTGCAATTGCCGCGGGTGAGCCAGCTCGCTGCCATCCTCGGCCAAGCGTGCCTGCAGGCGCTCGTAGGACGGTGATTGGCCGCGCAGCCAGCGCTGGCTGTAAGCGGACGCTGAAGCTTTCATCGATCAGATTCCTTGTTCGCTGAGCCACAGGTTGAGGGCCGCCAGTTGCCACAGTTTCGAGCCGCGCAACGGCGTCAACTGGCCTTGGGGGTCAGTGAGCAGGCGATCGAGCATGGAGGGGTTGAACAGGCCGCGGTCCTGGCTTGGATCGAGCAGCAACTCGCGCACCCAGTTCAGGGTATCGCCTTGCAGGTGCTTGAGGCCGGGGACAGGGAAGTAGCCTTTCTTGCGGTCGATGACTTCGCTGGGGATGACCCGGCGCGCCGCTTCCTTGAGCACCTGTTTGCCGCCATCGGGCAGTTTGAAACGCCCTGGCACCCGAGCCGAGAGCTCCACCAGACGGTAGTCCAGGAACGGCGTACGCGCTTCCAGACCCCAAGCCATGGTCATGTTGTCGACGCGCTTGACCGGGTCGTCGACCAGCATGATGGTGCTGTCCAGCCGCAGCGCCTTGTCGACTGCCGCGTCGGCGCCAGGTTGGGCGAAATGCTCGCGGACAAAGTCGCCCGCCGCGTCATTGGCGGTCATCCACTTGGGCATGACGGTGTCCGCGTAATCGGCATAGCTGCGATCGAAAAACGCATCGCGATAGGCCGCGTACGGATCAGCCGCGCCGTCTACTTGCGGATACCAGTGGTAGCCGGCGAACAGTTCGTCCGCGCCTTGGCCGCTCTGCACCACCTTGCAATGCTTGGCCACTTCCCGCGACAGCAGGTAGAACGCGATGCAGTCATGGCTGACCATCGGCTCGCTCATGGCACGGAACGCCGCAGGCAGCTGTTCGATGATTTCACGCTCGTCGATGCGCAATTGGTGGTGCTGAGTGTTGTAGTGCTTGGCGATCAGGTCCGAATATTGAAATTCGTCACCGCGCTCACCACCGGCATCCTGAAAACCGATGGAAAACGTCGACAGGTTCTCGACTCCGACTTCGCGCAGCAGGCCCACGAGCATGCTCGAGTCGACACCACCGGATAACAGTACGCCCACATCTACCGCAGCACGCTGGCGAATGGCGACCGCTTCGCGAGTGCTGTCGAGGACGCGGTCGACCCAATCTTCAAGGCTGAGGTTTTGCTCATCCGGATTCGGACCATAGGGCAGGGTCCACCAGGTCTGCTGCTCGGTGCGGCCATCTGCGTCGATGCGCATCCAGGTCGCCGGCGGCAGTTTTTCAATGTTAGCCAGCAACGTGCGAGGCGCTGGCACCACCGCGTGGAAATTCAGATAGTGGTTGAGTGCGACAGGGTCGAGTACCGGGTTGATGTCGCCACCCTTTAGCAGCGCTGGCAATGCCGAGGCAAAACGCAGGCGGCTACCGTTGCGCGACAGGTAAAGCGGTTTGACGCCCAAGCGGTCGCGGGCCAGGAACAGCCGACGGCTGTCGCGCTCCCAGATGGCGAATGCGAACATGCCGTTGAGTTTAGGCAGCAGGTCGGCGCCCCAGGCGTGATAGCCCTTGAGCAACACCTCGGTATCGCCCCCGGAGAAGAAGCTGTAGCCCAGCGCTTCGAGCTCGCTGCGCAATTCCGGAAAATTATAGATGGCGCCGTTGAAGGCCAGCGACAGGCCCAATTGGTTATCGACCATCGGCTGCGCAGACCCATCGGACAGGTCCATGATCTTCAGTCGGCGGTGGCCCAGGGCAATCGGCCCTTGGCTGTGAAATCCCCAGGCATCCGGACCACGCGGCGCCAGGTGGTGGGTGATTCGTTCAACCGCCGCGAGGTCCGGGGGTTGTTGATCAAAGCGTAATTCTCCAGCTAATCCGCACATAAGTCCTTACCGGTTGTTCCGTTGGGGAGAGGCCTGCGCTCGTCGATGAGGCGGCATCAGGTGCGTTGTGCACCCTATGAAATGACCGGTGCAGGATGGCTGAGTTTTAGATCATTAAGTTATAA
>CAJCIO010000126.1 GCA_903970465.1 Gammaproteobacteria bacterium | reverse complement strand
GTTTGGCGTGCATAACTGGCCCGCAATGCCAGCCAACACTATGGCTACCGGCGCCGGGGCTTTGCTGGCTTCAAGCAACCTTCACCAGTCGATCCTGTAGCATGAAATCCCTCACCTTCGCCTGCCATCCAAGCAAAGCATCGGCGGTGAGTCGCAAGGCGACACTCACCGCGCCTCAGTAAGCAAATCAGCCGCCAACCAACAAAGCATCAACCAGTGCCTTCGCCCCCTCAATGCAATGCACCGTCGCCCCCACCAGCCCCCGGTCCACCACTCGCGCATCGCACATCTCGGACGCCGCTGCCTGCGCACAAGCCAGCAAATGCGACAACTGCGTCAGCGCATCCTCCAGCGCAATACCCGGGTTCACACTAAACATTGGCTTCTGTTCCAAACCGCAGCAGCCAAAATCCAAAGCCTGAGTTTCAGTAATTTCGATCATGCCCCAACTCCTGACTAACAATGAATACCCGCACGGGCCTTCCTGCGGCAACTCGAATGAACGACTACCAGCGCCAGAACTGCCAAAAGTGTCGAGGCGTTATGCTCGTGGGATGTTCATTACACCGACCGGCGTCCAGCGGCGCACGCTGACGTTCGAAACGGTCGGCCAGCAGGGTGCCGGAGGTTTCGGCGAGGTCCGCCGGAAAATGAAACAGGGGGTGATCGTCGGGGAGATTGACGACGGGTGGATCCGGTGTCGGTTTGACCATGATGCAACTCCTGACGGTTCGAATGAACCGCCACCTTCCGCTGCTAAACGAAAAGGGTGGCAGCTGTACGCGGGTTAGCAGACCGGACCGTCAGGCACCCGGCGCACCCGAAGGTGCCCCACGCACAGCCGCCATAGATCGACATTGCAAGCGAAAAAAAACGCCGGCAATGGGTATGGAGGCGCTGTGCGCCTGACGAATTGTTCGAGCTGCTAAACCCGGTCGCTGATTTTGCAGCGACGGCAGGAGGTTAGCGGAGCAGGGGAGGGAAGGCAAGGCAAGGTAGATACGGTCGTCGAGTGCGGTGTTATTCCTGGTACAGACCAGTGCCGAACACGTGCTCCCTCCTGGCCGACAGCTACCTGTGCCCACGACAGATCGTTTTCACTTTGCGGTAGAACGATACCGCCGTTAAGCTGGCGGCAGAGTTGCTTCACGATCAGTGCAAAAATCTGAGACAGGGATGTATTAGGCAAACGCTTCGTCTTCTCGCCATCTCCGGGAGTCTGAAAACTTCATCCTCCAACGTAGTATTGCTCCGTCGCGCTGAGCATTTCTGCCCTCAAGGGGTTGTCATCGACCACTACATTGGGCTCGGTAATTTGCCTCACTTCAATCCGGATCTGCCGGCTGTAATTCCGCCCGCTGTGCTGGAGCTTTATGGGTACATCAGCCACTCGGACGGGCTACTGATTTCATGCCCGGAATACGTCCGAGGTATCAATTTCCACCGAGCCTCTCGCGCAGAACGAAACGTTCCGCTCGGCAATCCAAGCGTCACTGCAACAAATGAAATCACATATCGCTTCGAGGATGGCGGGTTGCTTGGCCGATCTTAGGGTTCAGGGGTCGCATGGAACAGGAGAATAACCGGATGCTTCAGGTGTGGGGACGGCGCTCATCTTTCAACGTGCAGAAGGTGATGTGGCTCATCGGTGAGTTGGGCATAGCGCACCAGCACATTCCGGCCGGCGGCCAATTCGGTGCTATTGATACTCCAGAATTCCTGGCTATGAATCCCCATGGCCGGGTTCCTGTTATCAGGGATGGCGATGGTACGGTTGTCTGGGAATCCCACAGCATCTTGAGATACCTGGCGGCACGCCATGGCAGTGCTCGGTACTGGAGTGATAATCCCGTCCATCGAGCGGAGATCGATAGCTGGATGGACTGGTGTCAAACAAGCCTTCAACCAGCGTTTCTGACGGGGGTGTTCTGGGGGTTCTACCGGACGCCAGAGGCTAAACGCGACCTAGCTGCGATTGCTAAAAATGTAGCTCTATGCGCAGATTTTTTTCAGCGCCTGGATCAGCTCTTGAGCCGACAGCCTTTCATAGGTGGCCAGTTTCTGTCGCTTGCCGATATACCTTTGGGCACCCATATGTATCGTTATTTCAACCTGGATATTGTCCGGCCCTCGATACCTCACGTTGAGGCTTGGTATGAGTTGCTCCAGCAAAGGTCGGCATTTCGAGAGCATGTCATGGTGCCTTTTGACGAATTGTTCGGCCGGCTTGATTATTAGCAGGGGGCCGCCCAACGGGCACTTAGGCCCGGAGTGTTCAAAAACGCCCACCATAAATCGGACCACGCAGCCCTAAGTGCATTCTGAAAAGGTCCATTAGATCTATACATCAGGAATTCGCGTACGGACGCGTGTTTCGGATCGATTTTTGATCACTCTCACTGCGAGAGTTTTTACACAGCCTGGGCCGATATCAACCTTTTCAATCAGGGCGGCTATCGACCGATTGGGCACCTCCTGCGAGTTGCAAGGCTGGTAAATCAGTATCCAGGCCAATGCATTGTCTGAACTATGATATGCGGATGACTTTCCAGCGGTTCCCGCTCATCGAGAAAAGCAAAGCCCTGCTTCAGATAGAAGTTCGCGGCCCTCGCGTTTTCTGGTGATACGTCGAGGAAAATGCCATCAAAGCCTTGAGCCATGGCGCGAGCCTTGACGGCGTCAACCAGTTGAGCGGCGACTCCGGAGCCTCGTGCAGAGGCCTCGATCCACATTCCAATCAAGTTATAGCGATTCGCACCGCTCACTCCTGCTCCGATCATCCCGATAGGCCTGTCGCTGTCGAAGGCCAGCCAAAATGCCGTCCCGGCTGACGATGCTCGATCTTTCCACTGTTGATCAGTGTATTTTGCGGCGGTCTGGTAATTCACTCCAAACGCCGTTGGCGTGTCCCAAAGGGCGGCGAGTCGAACTTGCTTCAAAAGCATCCAGTCTTCTGTTTTCGTCAGTCGAATGTCCATAGTCTTCCTGAATGATTAGTGGCCTCCCACCGTCTCGCAAGAGAGTGTAACAACTTGGCTGCTGGTGCGAATGTCTGCTTCCGGGCCAACAGCTCCCCGTCGTGACTACCCCATAGACAGCCCCTGTGCCCACCAGGCTGCTCATCCCCATCACGCTGTCGATCCGTTTCTGCTGTCCGAGCGGCAAGCCATCCAACCTGATAGCCCACCCTCTGTCACCTCCCGGTCACGTCAATGTCACGTCCCCCTCCCAAAGTGTTCCCACAACATTCTCAGGGAGCCCGAACATGTCAACCAAGGTCGATACTCTGTCCGGCGTCATCTCCGGCGTCGCTGGAAGCACTGCCAACCTGTGGGGTGACTCGGTTGAGCGCGCCAAGGCCAAGGATGCCGGCATCCAGTGGGAACTGCCCGCCGACGATAAGCGTTCGGCACAGCAAATCATCGACGACGATCCGCTGCTCAAGAACCTCGGCAACCAGAGCGGTGTAAAAGACGCCCTCAGGGACCGCGTCGGGGATTTCGAGCATGACCCCGACGCGGCCTTTCGGGCCACCCAGGTGCTGGACCATATCGAGCTGTTCGACGAGGGCGGCGAGCGCCTGTCGGGCAAGGACGTCAGCAACGGCAAGGTCGATGGCTTCACCAGCAAGAACCAGGCGAAACATGGCACCGAAGCGGGGCGCTTGCAGGACTTTGGCAAGTACGGCTTCGACACCCTCAAGGGTGAACTGCAGCATGTCGCCGCCGCCGGGAGCGACTCCCAGGCCCGTGCCGAGGCAGAGGCGGCGGGTATCGTCTGGGAATTGCCCGAAGGCGACAACCGCTCGGCCAGCGATATCATCGATGCCAACCCGCTGCTCAAGCACCTCGGCAACCAGAGCGGCGTGAAAGACGCCCTCAAGGACCGCGTGGGCGATTTCGAGACCGATCCGGATGCGGCGTTCCGTGCCAGCCAGGTGCTCGATCGGGTGGTCAGCGTCGATGAGAACGGCAAGGCGCTGAGCGGCAATGACGTGGCCAACAGCAGCGTCGATGGCTTCACCAAAAGCGGCGAAGCACGGCACGGTACCGAAGCGGGGCGGTTGCAGGATTTTGGCAAATACGGCTTCAGCAATCTTGCCAAGGCCCCGGCGAGCAGCGATATCGCCAGCTACCAGGCTTTTCTCAAGGCCAACCCGGAGGCCGACGAGGGCTCGAAGAAAGTCGCGCTCTATGGCGCGATCCTCGAGCAGCTGTACGATTCGATCCGCGGCAAGACCGGCACCGACAGCACCCTCACCGAGCAGAGCATCAAGGACTATGTGGCAGCCAATCCGCAACTGGCGGGCGATCAAAAAGCGGCGCTGAACTTCTGGTCGCAGCCGGGCGCTTTCAAGCTTCTCGACACGGCCAGCACGCCATTGGCTGCCGGCGCGGACGGCAAGGCCAGCAAGGCCGATATCCAGAGCTGGCTGAAAACGGGCGCACCCAAAGATGCCGCTGGCTTGACCGGTCTGCTGTCGGATGTGGTCGCCGCCAACGTGACCAGCAAGGTCGACACCCGCCAGCTGACGGGTGATGTGTTCGAGCATCCCGAGAACTACACGCCCGAGCAAAAAGCCGCCGTGTTGCTCGACCTGCAGAACGCGCAAAAATTGGTGGTCGAGGGCGCCAACGCCGGGATGTGGGGCGATGACTACGGCAAGGTGGCCATCGCCAATGGTTCAGGGGCCTTCTGGGAGCCGGACAAGGTGCTGACCGACATCACCGAGCACATCAGCCTCCTGCAAAACGACAAGGCCACCGCCGATTACCTCAACACCTCCGGCAGCGAGGGCATCAAGGCGTTGTTCGACGCTACCCCGGGGCTCAAGGAGGCCGTCACCCAGACTTACGACGATCAGATCAAGTCCGGCAAGGCCATGGACCAGGCCTGGACCGCGGCCACCCAGGATGGCAAGACCGACCAGCCGGCTGCCGTGACCAATTACTACTCCACCGCCCACAGCTTGCAGTCGATGTTGGGTATCGACAGCGCTGCGGACATCCAGGCCGGTGTGGGCAAGTCGAGCCACAGCGCCGAGATCAACGCCTATTACAAGGACTCGCTGGCCTCGGGCGAGCGCTTGCGCGAGCTGCTCAAGACCAACACCCCAGAGGCGGCCGCCAGCGCCTTCAGCCTCGAAGTGGCCCTGTACAACGCCGCGCTGGCCCCGACCTTTACCGCCGAATTCGACAAACCGCTCAACGACAACTTCTCGACCATCGTCCAGGAAAACGCCTTTGCGGGTGCGACCTTCGAGGACATGAAAAAAGCCTACGGCAAGGACGGCGGCGACGAGCTGGACGAAGACAAGGTGCGCAAGGCGGTCGACCAGATGCGCCAGGAGTCGCCGGAACTGCTGCTGAACAAGGACGGCACCGTCGCCACCACGGACCAGGTGCTGGCCGGCATGCGCGGCAACTGGGACATGTTCCGCCAGGGCACCAAGACCCTCGACAAGATGAACAAGCTGGAGCAGTTCGACACCAGCGGCGACGCCAAAGGCGCGGCTTCCAGCGGCACCTTGCACGCCGTCAGCGGGCTGTTCCTGGCGGGTGTGACCATCGCTCGCGGCGCACAGAACGCCGGCAAATTGACCGACCGCAATATCGTCGACATCGTCACCGGCTCGGTGCAGACCGCTACCGTGCTCACCGAAGGCGGCACCAAGGCTTATCAGGAGTACATGAAGACCGCCCTCAAGAACGGCGAGCAAACCCTCAGCGAGATGAACAGCGGTCAGCAGCTCACCGATCTGCGCGATCAGCTGAAAGCCAACATCGAGGACGGCAAGAACTACAAGAAAGTCGCCGGCAAGTTCGAAGAGAGCGCCAAGGGCATCGGCGGCCTGGCCGGCATCGCGGCGGGTGCCTACGGGATCTTCGACGGTGTGCAGGCCTTGCGCCGTGGGGACACGCTGACCGGGGGCTTCGGCATCACGTCGGGCTCGGTAGGCGTGCTGGCCGGGCTGGCCTCGACCGTAGAGGGCACCACGGCCTTGCTGAGTTCTACGCTGCCGCGCATCGTGCCCTACCTGGCCACCCTCGGCGGCATTGCCGGGGCGCTGGGTTTTCTGGGCGCTGGCGTGGCGGTGCTTGGGGCAATCATTCCGGGGCTGGTCAAGGAGGGGCAGCAGCAGGCCAAGGTCGACGACTTCGCCCAGGTGTTGGGCGACGGGCTTGAGCGCTACGGCATCGACGGCGTGAAAGACGGCACTATCGAGGATATTCCAGTCAAGGACTGGCCAGGTGGCGAAGACTCCACCGTCGCGTCCTGAGGCCATTAAAAGCCCTTGAATCCGATGACCCGCAGGTGGGGTCATCGATGGGCAGTTGGGGTGACTCAGGCTTGCAGGCGCGCAATCACGTCATTGAGCCCCACTGACAGGTCGTACAGGTTGTTGCTCGCCGTCTGGGTCCGCAGCACGTTGCTCTGGTTAGTGGTAGCAATCGCGGTGATTTCCGTCAGGTTGCGCGAGATATCGTCGGCCACCGAAGTCTGCTCTTCGGCCGCCGTGGCAATCTGGCGATTCATGTCGCGGATCGCTTCCACTGCCGTAGTAATGCGCGCCAATGAAGAGCCTGCCAAGGCGACTTGATCGACACTTTCCTGGCTGCGTGCCTGACCACTTTCGATGGCGTGTGCGGCATCGATGGCGCCAGTTTGCACCGAGTTGATGATCTGGTTGATCTCGGCGGTCGAAGAGGCCGTGCGTTGCGCCAGGGTGCGCACCTCATCGGCCACCACTGCAAAACCGCGACCCGCATCCCCGGCGCGTGCAGCTTCGATCGCCGCGTTGAGGGCCAGCAGGTTGGTCTGATCGGCGATGCTGCGAATCACTTCCAGCACCTTGCCGATCCGGCCACTGTCGGTTTCCAGACGGCGAATGACATCGGCCGTGTTGCTGATCTCGGCGCGCATCTGGTTGATGGCCTTGACGGTGGCGCCCATGACCCGGCCGCCTTCCTGGGAACTCTGGTCGGCTTCATCGGCGGCATGCGCTGCCTGAGCGGCGTGGCGCGCCACTTCCTGGGCCGTGGCGGACATTTCGGTCATGGCGGTCGCGACCTGATCGGTACGCTCGAACTGCTCGTGGGTGCCCTGGGCCATCAGTGCCGCGATGGCCTTCAGCTCGCCCCCGGCGCTGTCCAGATCGGTGGTGCTGCGTTTGAGGCGGGTGAACGTATCGGCCAGAAAGTCGCGCAGCGTGTTGGCCGCAATCGCCAGTCGACCCAGTTCATCCTGACGCGTGACCGCGACCCTATCGCTGAAGCGTCCCTGGCTCAGTTGCGCGACGTATTCGATGAGCAGAGTGATCGGCCCGACGATGTTGCGGTTGACCACCCACAACGTCAGCAGCCCGACCAGCAAAGCAGAGGCGAGCATCACCAGTATGCCGATGAGGATGGTCCGATCGGCGGCGGCGCTGATGGCTTGGGATTGCTGATCGCTCAGCGTGCGCAGGCTGAGCACCAGCTCGCTCATTTGATCGCTGGCCGGGCGATCGACCCCCTTGACCGCCTGGTCGCCGGCTACCGCATCGCCCCCAGCGGCCACGTACGCATCGCGCCCTTTGCGATACGCCACCCCCAAGGTGCGGTGCTCTTCACGCAACTTGTCGACCTGTGCGCGGGTTGCCGAATCCAGATCGCCCATGGCGCTCAAACGGCCCAGGGTGTCCTGAACCTGACGTTCCTGATCCTCGAATTGCCCCCAGAACTTGTCGCGGTCCGCAGGCTGCTTGCCCCGCAGCAACACGTTTTTCCATTCCTGCACCTGAATCTTGAACTGCAGGTTGGCCTGATCGACCAGTTGCGAGGCATGCAGCGGACCGTCCAGCAGCCCGCGATAGGCCTGAACGTTGCTGGACAGAAACTGGAAGCACGCCAGCGCGATCAACAGCACCAGTACCAGGCTGCCGCCGAGCAGCGCCAGAATCTGCAATCTCAGGGATTTGAACATAGGTAGGGCTCTCATGAGGGGGCGTACGGTGCTCGGAATAGCATCCGAAAGGTGCTTGCTCGTCGTATCCCTGACGGTGCACTACACAGCTCAGAAGCAGGGCTGCTATTGCTTGAGTCGGCTCCGCTGGGAGATTCTTTAAACGCCGATCATGAAACCAGCCGGGTGGATGGTGCGATCACAAAAAAGGCGCTCATCGGTGGATGAGCGCCTCCATGACTGTGCTCGCGCGTTCTTGAGGCTGTCCCTCAATACCCCGCAGCAGCGCCATTGCTGCGAGGATCGAACGCCCCCTCGTAGGTGCCATTGCTCAAGCGCACCGCCGCGCCGGCATGGCCCATGGTTTCGGTAAACGCGTCCAGCACCTCGACATCGTGGCCCAGTTGGCGCAGTTGCTCCAACACCTCGGCGGGTATGCGCGATTCGACTTTCAAGCTGTCGGTACTTTCGCCCCACGTGCGCCCCAGCAGCCAGCGGGGTGCAGTCACCGCCTGCTGCAAAGGCTGACCGAACACCGCATAGCGGCTGAACACCGCTGCCTGGGTTTGCGGTTGGCCATCGCCGCCCATGGTCCCGTACACCAGGGCGCGGCCATCGTGCAGGCGGGCCGCAGCGGGGTTGAGGGTGTGAAAGGGTTTTTTGCCGGGCAGCAGTGTCAGCACGTGCTCAGGGTCGAGGCTGAACGAGGCGCCGCGGTTCTGCCAGTTGAGGCCGGACGCGGGCAGTACCACGCCGCTGCCGAACTCGTGGTAGATGCTCTGGATGAACGACACGGCCATGCCGTCGTTGTCGATCACGCCCATCCAGATGGTGTCACCCGGGCCTTTGCCCTGGCCCCAGGGCGCGGCGTGGTGCAGGTCGATACGCGCCGCCAGGGCCTTGAGGTATTCCTCGGTCAAGCAGGCTTGCGGGTCGATGGTCATGTGCATGGGGTCGGTGATATGCGCATCGCGCACCGCGAAGGCAAGCTTGGTGGCCTCGACCAGAATGTGAACGTGCTCGGCCGAATCGGCGGCATGTTGGCTCAGCCCGGCGTGGTCGGCGATCCCCAGAATCAACTGCGAGACCAAACCTTGGGTGGGTGGCGTGAGGTTGTACAGGGTGCCGGCGCTATGGGCCAGTTGCAGTGGGCGCACCTGCGTGGCGCGGTAGTTGGCCAGGTCTGCGCGGGTGACGGGGCAGCCCAGCGCGGCCAGGTCGCGGGCGATGGAGTCACCCAGGCGGCCGCGGTAGAAGCCGTCCAGGCCTTCCTCGGCAAGTGTGCGCAGGGTGGCGGCCAGGCGCGGTTGCTTGAACAGGCTGCCTGCTTGCGGTGGCTGGCCGTCGTGCAAAAAGGTCTCGGCAAAGCCGGGCATAGCGTGCAGCTCGGCCAGTTTGCTGGTGGTCGCCGCGTGCTGCGAAGGGGTGGTGGGAATCCCGGCGCTGGCGTAATGAATGGCGTCTTCGAGCAGCCGTGGCAGCGCTGTTTGCCCACCCCACTGGCTGGATAGCTCCAGTGCCAGTTGCCAGCCGCCCACCGTGCCGGCGACGGTCAGCGCGGCATCTACGCCGCGCGTGGGGATGCGGCTCATGCCAGCATAGCGCTGCCGTGTTGCCAGGCTGCCGGCCGGGCCGCTGGCATCGATGGCCACCGGCTCGCCGTGGGCCGGCATGATCAGCCAGAAGCCGTCGCCCCCCAGGCTGTTCATGTGCGGGTAGACCACGGCGATGGTCGCTGCCGCCGCGACCATGGCTTCGATCGCGTTGCCGCCTTCGCGCAGGACGGCCAATGCCGACTGCGCCGCGAGGCTGTGGGGAGCGACCGCGATGCCGCGGGCGGCGAGTGTGGTGTTCAACATCGTTGCAATCCTTGTGGGGCAGTTAAAGGGCGTGCTTGGCCAGCCAACTGGCACGCAGGCGCTTGAGGACGAAAAATGCCAGCGCTGCGGTGATCAGGTCGAAGCTGATGGCCACGGCGAAGACCGGGACCCAGCTCTCGGTGTATTGGTGCAGCAGTGCCGCGACCGGGCCGCCGAAAATCGAGCCGATGCCTTGAGCCATGTACAGGAAGCCGTAGTTGGTGGTCGCGTGCCGGGTGCCGAAGGTGTCCGTGAGGGTCGATGGAAACAGCGAGAAGATTTCACCCCAGCCCAGGAATACCACCCCCGATAGCAGCACGAACAGCACCGGGTTGTCGCTGGTCGACAACCACAGCGTCATCGCGATGCCTTCGAAGCAAAAGGCCAGCGCCATGGTGTTCTCCCGGCCCCAATGGTCCGAGATCCAGCCGAACAGCGGCCGCGTGAGGCCGTTGCAGATGCGGTCGATGGTCAGGGCCAGCGGCAGGGCGTTCATTCCGAATACCATGACCTGGGTCATGCCGAAGTCTTTGGCGAAGCTGGCCATTTGTGAAGTGACCATCAGGCCTGACGTGGACATCATCGTGAACATGATGAACATCAGCCAGAACAGCGGCGTTTTGAGCATCTGTTTGGGCGGTACGTCGACCACGCTGTGGGCGACCTGAATGTCGATCTGCACGGCCTCGGCCGGTGGCTGACGTAAAAACTGCGAAGCCAGCAGCCCGACCAGTCCCAGTGCCGCACCAAAAATCATCAGGGTGGTTTCCATTCCGACGCTGGCCAGGGCGTTGCTGATCGGGAAGGTCGTGACCATCGCGCCCATCCCGTAGCCAGCGGCCACGGCACCGGCGGCCAGGCCGCGGCGATCAGGGAACCAGCGCACCATCAGGCCGACGATGCCGACATAGACGATGCCGGTGCCCAGACCGCCCACCACGCCGTAGCTCAGATACAACTCGGTCAGGGACGAGGCCTGGCTGGCGAGTATCCAACTGAGCCCGGAGAGCCCGCAGCCGGTGGCGATCAACTGCTTGATGCCGAAGCGATCGACCAGATAACCCTGCACGGGCGAGAAGAACGTTTGCAGGATGATCAAGAGCGAGAAGGTGACTTGAATCTGTGCCAGCGAGCCACCGAGTTTGGCGCTCAGGGGGCCGGTGAAGAGTGTCCATACATATTGCGGACTAGAAATAGCCATCATGCAGATGAGGCCCGCGATCAACTGGTGCCATCGCGTGCCAAGAACTTTGGGGACGGATGTTTCGAGGCTTGCAGGTGCGCTTTTCATGGGCTCGACTCAGACGGTTATCAATGTAACCAACCTGAGCAAGGGGTGTGCCATTAACGTTATTTAATTAAATTTAAATATATAAAGATAAGGGCCATCCACCCGTCGCCCACACACTAAGCTTTTGCCTTGGAACAAAATATAACGAATAGAACTATATAATTAACAGGAGATTAATCTACGCCTTTGGCAATACGCAGTCTGTCGCCAGTCGACCATCATGTATCTCCAAACGGACACGATGCAGTACGCCGTAGTGCGCTCGGTGCCACTAATGGTGCAGGGTGCACCCGGACGGTGCCCGGGCATGCGCCTCAGGCGGCTGCCCCCTGAGCAGGGGCAGCCTCACCTCAGTACGCCGCCACCAATCCATCCTTGCGCGGATCGGTCCCGCCCACATAGCCATGGGCGGTGCGCTGGATGATCTGCGCGCCACCAAAGGCGAACACGCCGCTAGGATCTTCCACCTCGACGTCGTGCCCCTTGGCTTTGAGTGCTGCCACGACCTGCGGGTCGAAGGAGCGTTCGACGGCCACTTTCAGGCCCGCCTCCAGTCGCCAGCGGGGAGCATCTGCAGCAGCCTGCGGGTTTTGCTTGTAGCGCAGGATGCGCATCATCATCTGCAAGTGCCCCTGCGCCTGCATTGGCCCACCCATCAAACCGAAAGACATCAGCGGCGTGCCGTCGGCATTCATCACGAAGCCCGGAATGATAGTGTGGAACGGCCGTTTGCCAGGGGCGACGGTGTTGACGTGATCAGGGTCAAGGGTGAAGCCCGCGCCGCGGTTCTGCAGGCTGATACCGGTGCCTGGTACCACCACGCCCGAGCCGAAGCCCATGTAGTTGGACTGGATGAACGAGATCATCATGCCGCTCTCGTCGGCCGCCGACAGGTACACCGTGCCGCCCGCTTTTGGCGAGCCGTGGCCGGGATTGGCCGCCTGATTGCCGACCAGCGCGGCGCGCTCCTTCAAGTAGGCCGGGTCCAGCAACTGCGCCGAGCGCAGGCGCATGTGGCTTTCGTCCGCGACGTGCTCGTCGAGATCGGCCAGCGCCAGCTTCATCGCCTCCAGCACCGGGTGCACGGTCTCGACACTGTCCACCGGATGCTCGCCGACGGCCAATGTCTCAAGCATGGTCAAGCCGGACAGCGTAGCGATGCCCTGGCCGTTGGGCGGTAATTCATGAACCACGGCGCCGGCATAGGGCACCGACAGGGTGTCGATCCAGTCGACGCTGTGAGTCGCCAGATCGTCCAGACTCATGACACTGCCGTTGGCAGTGGCGTGCGCGATGATCGCCTGCGCCAGCTCGCCGCGATAGAACGACTCGCCCTTGCTGGCGGCAATCGCTTGCAGCGTTTTGGCGTGGTCCTTGAGGGTGATTTTCTCGCCGGCTGTGGGTGCCTTGCCACCCGGCAGGAAGCACTCGGCGAAGCCTGGCTGGTCCTTGAGCAATTGCGCACCACGGCGCCACAACTCGGCAATGATCGGCGTCACCTGGTAACCGTCGCGGGCATAGCCGATGGCTGGCTCGGCGAGGGTGGCGAACGGCAGTTTGCCGTAGCGCTCGGACAACGCCACCCAGGCCGACACCGCGCCGGGCACGGTCACCGCGCCCCAACCACGTTGCGGCATCTGCGTTTGCCCTTTGAAAAACTCCGGGGTCCAGGCCTTGGGCGAGCGCCCGGAGGCATTGAGACCTTGCAGCTTTTTACCGTCCCAGATGATCGCGAACGCGTCGCTGCCGATGCCGCAACCGGTGGGTTCGACCACGGTCAGCACCATGGCGGCGGCGATGGCGGCGTCCACGGCATTGCCGCCTTTGCGCAGCATGTCCAGCCCGGCCTGGGCGGCCAGCGGTTGTGAACAGGCGACCATGTTGTTGCCCATCACGGGCGAGCGGGCGGAGGCGTAAGGTTGGCTGTAGTCCAGATCATCGTGCATGAAGGCGGTCTCTTTGGCAGTGATGCTTAAGGATGGATGCGTGAGGATTGATCAGCTTTTCGGGTCGAGGGCATCTCGCAGGCCATCGCCCAGCAGGTTGAAACACAGCACCGTGATGTAGATCGCCACCCCGGGCGCAATCGACATCCACGGCGCCTGTTCCATGAAATTCTTCGCGGTGTTGAGCATCGAGCCCCAGGACGGCGAGGGCGGTTGCTGACCGAGCCCGAGGAACGACAGACTGGCTTCGGCGAGAATAGCCGACGCGATGGTCAGCGTCGCTTGCACCACCAGCGGCGACAGCACGTTGGGCAGTACATAGCGCAGGATGATCCAGCGGTCAGGCAGGCCGATGGCGCGGGCGCCTTCAAGGTAATCCTCATGCCGGATCGCCAATACCTGGCCGCGTGTCAGGCGGCAGAAAATCGGCATCGCCGAGAGCCCGATCGCGATCATCGCGTTGGTCAGGCTCGGGCCCAGGAAGGCCCCCAAGGCAATCGCCAGCACCAGAAACGGACACGACAGCAGCGCCTCCATGATGCGCGAGATGATCGCATCGAGCTTGCCGCCGAAATAGCCGCCGATCAGCCCCAGAGGCACACCGATGACCATTGCGATCGCCACCGATACAGCGCCCGCCAGCAACGAGCTGCGCGCGCCCCACAGCAAGCGCGAAAACAGATCGCGGCCCAGTTCATCGGTGCCCAGCCAATGCAGCAGCGACGGCGCTTTGCGCACCAGCAAAAAGTTGGCCTTGAGCGGGTCGTAGGGCGCGATCCACGGCGCCAGCAGCGCAGCCAGAATAAACAGCAGCAGCACCCCGGAGCCGATGACCGCGCCTTTGTTGCCGAGGAATTTACGCACGAACGGCGAGCGGCTGCGGGGTTTGAGGGTGAGGTCGGTCGAGGCTGAAACGATCGGGGCGACAGCGCTCATGAGGCGGTCCTCAAACGTGGATTGATCAGGCGATAAAGTACGTCGGCCAGCAGGTTGAGCAGCAGAAAACCGATGGCCACGCACAGCACCACGCCTTGCACCACCGCGTAGTCGCGGTTGAACACGGCATCGACGATCATCTTGCCGAACCCCGGAATGCTGAATACCTGCTCGGTGAGCACCGCGCCGCCCAGCAGCTCGCCGAACAGCAGCGTGGTCAGGGTCACGATGGGCATCAAGGCGTTGCGCAGGGCGTGCTTGAGGATCACCGTGCGCGGCAACAAGCCCTTGGCCCGTGCGGTGCGCACATAGTCGGCGCGCAGTACTTCGAGCATGGCGCTGCGGGTGTGGCGCATCAGCACCCCGGACAGCCCGGCGCCGAGCACAAAGGCGGGCAGAAGCAGAGTCTTGAGGTTCTGCCCGAGGTCTTCACCCAGCGGCACGAAGCCTGAGGCGGGTAGCCATTGCAGCTTCACGGCGAAGATCATGATCAGCAGAATGCCCAGCCAGAAGTGCGGAATCGAGATGCCCGACAAGGCAAAGATATTCGCGCCGTAATCCACCGCCGTGCCTTTGCGCACCGCGGAGATCACCCCGGTGGGAATGCCGATCAGCAGTGCGATGATCAACGCCAGCACCGCCAGTTCAAGGGTCACCGGCAGCTTGGACGCCAGCAGCGTGGTCACCGGTTGCTCGGTGCGCAGCGAGGTGCCGAAGTCGCCTTGCAGCACGTTGCCGACCCAGTGCAGGTACTGCAGCGGCACCGGATCGTTGAGCCGGTATTTATCGCGCAGGTACGCCATCACCGCCGGGTCGCGCTCTTCGCCGGCCATCGCCAGCACCGGATCGCCCGGCAGCAGTTTCTGCAGGGTGAAGACGAACAGCGACACCAGGATCAGCGTCGGAATGGCGCTGAGCAAGCGTCTGAAGATGAACGTCAGCATGTGCGCTCCTTGACAGGTGCGAGGGTCATTTGAAGGCGACATCGGTCAAGCGGATCAGACCATCCGGGCTCGGTACGAAGCCGGTCAGTTTGCTGCTCATGGCAATGATGCGCGGGTCGAAATACAGGTAGGTGCCCGGCACATCGACTGCCATCAGGCGCAGGGCTTCGGCGTACAGCGCCTGGCGCTGGGCCTGATCATTGGTGGTACGCGCCTTGTCGAGCAGCTCGTCGAGCTTGGGGTCGCAGAAATGGCCGTCGTTCTGGCCGCCCTTGCAGGTGACGAATTGATGGATGTTGCCATCTGGATCAGGCCGCCCGGACCAGGCCGTCATGCCGATCTGGAAGTTGCCAGCCTGTTGCTCGCTGAGCAAGGTGGCGTACTCGGTGGCGACCAGATTGACCTTGAAGCCGGCCTCATCGGCCATGGCCTGGACGATCTGCCCGACCTGCTGGGCGATGGGGTTGTTGGCGACTTTGAGCTCGACGTCGAGGGGCAGCTTGACCCCGGCTGCGGCCAGCAGTTTTTTGCTTTGTTCCACGTCACGCGCCGGGATTGGCAGGCTCTTGTCGTAGTACGGGCTGCTGATCGGGAACGGCTGGGCGCCGGGGGCGTACAGGCCTTCGAACACCACCTGATTGATTGCATCTCGGTCGATGGCCAGCTCGAAAGCCTTGCGCACGCGCTTGTCCTGGCCTATCGGAGTGTTCGCGCGCTCGCCGTTGTTGGTGTTGTACATCAGCTGCATGTAGCCCAGCCCTGGGGTGTTGAACACCTGCAGCTTGCTGTCGGCCTTGGCGGTCTTCACGTCGGTGGGTGCCACGCGTTCGATGATGTCCAGGTCGCCGGAACGCAGGTTGGCCAGGCGTACCGAGGTGTCCGGGATCGGCAGAAAAATCACCTTGTCGAAGTGGTACGCCTGCTTGTTCCAGTAGTTGTCGAACCGCTCCAGCACAATGCGATCCTGCTGCACGCGCTGGACGAATTTATAGGGCCCCGAACAGATCGGTTTGGCGCCGACTTCAGTGGCCGAAGCCTTGGGCGCGAGCATCATGCCGGCGCGGTCGGAGAGCTGCGAGATCAGCGTGGCGTCGGGTTGCTTGACCTTGATTGCGACGGTTTTGGCATCGACCACCTCTACGCTCTCCACCGACGACAGCTCGCTCTTGCGCAGCGAGTCGGGTAGGGTGCGGGCGCGGTCCAGGTTGAACTTCACAGCCGCCGCGTCGAACACCTCGCCGTCGTGGAATGTCACGCCGTCACGCAGGGTCATGGTCAGGGTCTTGTTGTCCTCGCTCCAGCGCCAGGCGGTGGCCAGCTGCGGCACGTAGGTGAGCTGCGGGTTGATGTCCACCAGCTTGTCGCACAGGGCGGTGTAGACCAGCCTGCCGGAGTAGGTGCGCGAGCGATGCGGGTCGAGCACGTCAGGGTCATCCTGAATGCCGATGCGCAGCGTTGTTTCGGCAAAGGCAGCGTTGGCAGCGAGCAGTAGCAGCGTGCCGGTCATGAGCTGTGCGAACTTCATTGCTGACTCTCCAGAGATAAGGCCTGATGGCTTTTGAATAGATCCAGGCGTCGGGTATAGGCCGCGCTGGGGGTAGGGACGATCAAGGAACCGGCCCCTGCATTGGCGATTTCGCGCCAGTAATGGCAGGCGACCTGACGCTCGCCCTCGACACTTTCGAAGAGGGGTTTGTGCTCGCGGCACAGCGGCCGAACGTGCGGGCAGCGGGTGTGAAAGCGACAACCCGAAGGCGGCTTGCTGGGGCTGGGCATGTCGCCGGCGAGCACGGCGCGCGGGTGGCGCAGGTCGGGGTGACTGACCGGCACTGCAGCCATCAGCGCCTGGGTGTAAGGGTGCAGCGGGGTTTCGAACAGGGCATCGACGGGCGCCAGTTCGACGATCTCACCGAGGTACATAACCGCCACGCGATCACTCATGTGACGAATGACCGCCAGGCCGTGGGCGACGATGACCAGGGTCAGGCCGAACTGATGCTTGAGGTCCTCAAGCAGGTTGACTACCTGGGCCTGGACCGAAACGTCCAGCGCCGATACCGGCTCGTCGCCGAGAATCAGCCGCGGCTCGGAGGCCAAGGCGCGGGCGATACCGATGCGCTGGCGCTGGCCGCCGGAAAACTCATGGGGGTAGCGGCTGCCGTGTTCAGGCGCCAGGCCCACGGTGCGCAGCAGTTCGGCGACCTTGTCCTGACGCGCGCTGCGGCTGTCATCGCGGTGCAGCCAGATTGGCTCGCCGACGATGGCTTCAACGCTCATGCGCGGGTTAAGCGAGGCGAACGGGTCCTGAAAGATGATCTGCAAGTCGCGGCGTACCTGGCGCAGCTTGTCCGGGGCCAGATTGGCCAGGTTGCGGCCTTCGTAGATCACGTCGCCGGCGGTGGGTTTGAGCAGGTTGAGCAGCACCCGACCCAATGTCGATTTGCCGGAGCCGGATTCCCCCACCAGCGCCAAGGTCTCGCCCCTGCGCACGGCCAGCGATACTTCGTTGACCGCCTGCACGGGAGGCTTTTTGCGCTGCAGCAGGCCGGTTTCGCTGCTGAAGTGTTTGCTGACGGCGATACTTTCGAGGATCGGCTTGTCAGGGGCCACGCGTACATCCGGATCGGGTTGCGGCTTCATGCGCTGACTCCCACATGCTGTTCCAGCGGTACGCGAATGCACGCGGCGAAGTGCCCGGGCGAGACCTCCACCAGCGGCGGACGGGCCTGGCGACAGGCGCCGATGACGAACGGGCAACGCCCGGCGAAGCGGCAACCGCTGGGCATCTCTGCGGGTGTCGGGACGCGGCCGTTGATGGTTGCCAGGCGCCCTTCGCGAGGGCCGATCGACGGCATCGAGCCCATCAGCCCGATGGTGTACGGGTGCTGTGGATCGTCGAACAGGGTCTTGACCGAGCCGCTCTCTACCACCTGCCCGGCATACATCACCAGCACCTCGTCGGCCACTTCGGCGACCACGCCCAGGTCATGGGTGATGAGGATCATCGAGGTGCCGGTTTCAGCCTGCAGGTTGGCCACCAGCGCGAGGATCTGCGCCTGAATGGTCACGTCCAGCGCGGTGGTGGGCTCGTCGGCGATGATCAGTGCCGGGTCGTTGGCCAGCGCCATGGCGATCATCGCCCGCTGGCGCATGCCGCCGGACAACTCGTGTGGATAGGCGTCCAGGCGCTGCGTGGCGTCGGGCACGCGGACTTTTTCAAGCATCTGCAGCGCTCGCTGGCGCGCCTCTTTGCGCGACAGGCCTTGATGACGCATCACGCTTTCGCCGATCTGATCGCCGAGGGTGAACACCGGGTTCAGCGACGTCATGGGCTCCTGGAAAATCATCGCCATGCGATTGCCGCGCACGTTGAGCAAGCGCTCGGCGGGCATGCCCAGCAAGGGTTCGGCCAACAGGCTGGAGGCGTGGGCGCCGACCGTGGCGGTATCGGGCAACAGTCCCATCAGCGCCATGGATGTGACGCTCTTGCCGCAGCCGGACTCGCCGACGATGGCCAGGGTCTTGCCGGGCATCACTGCAAACGACACGCCATCGACCACGTTGGCCGGGGCGCCCTTGAAGCGCACGCTGAGGTTGTCGACACTTAATACCGGGGCTTGCGGATTCATGAACTCGCCTCGAGGTCTTGGTGAATGACGTTGTCGAGCGCCTGTTGCAGGGCGCGCAGGTGACCGCGCATGGCCGTGGCGGCCTTGACCGGGTCGCGGCGCTCGATGGCGTCGACAATGTCGTCGTGGTCGTGGCTGTAGGTGCTCAGGCGATCGGTGTTGCGCGCCCGCTGGCGCAGGTCGCGCCAGGCTGGATCGAGACGGATGGCGTCGAGCATTTCGAAGATGTCCAGCATCAACCGGTTGCCCGCCGCTTCGGCGATGCCGCGATGCAGGGCGCTGTCCCACAACTCCAGGCCCTCGGCGTCGACTTGCTCGGCGCCTTGCTGGCGGGTGGTGCGTTCGGTCAGGCGGCGCAGTATCGCCATCTGCTCGCCGCTGGCGCGGACCGCCGCCAGGGACGCCAGCGCGGGCTCCAAGTGCAACCGCGCTTCCATGACCTCACTGAAATTGGTCCGGCTCGATAATCTTGCGAAACTCATGGACGCGCTGGGCGGCGTCGGGCCCACAAAGGTGCCTTTGCCCTGGCGGCGCCAGATCTGCCCTTCCGCTTCGAGCACTGCCAGCGCCCGTCGAATCGCCCTGCGGCTCACGCCGAACAGCACCGCCAATTCCCGCTCGGTAGGCAGCGCCCGCTGGGGAAACGCCGCGTGCTGGGCCACCGTTTGCCGCAGCGCGTCGAGGGCCAGCTTTGAAGCGTTATCGTGGGCTGCGTCAGTCTCGAAACGTTCCATGATGGTTTCTCGTGACAAGCTCAAAAGGGCAGTCGCTGCCGTTCAAGGGCGCGACTGACGATAGCCAGATGGGTGCAATAGCGATGCCAATGGGAATTGGTTCAGGTGTCGGTAGGCATATCAGGGGGTACATCGGCGGACGAGCGAGGGGGCAGCGGGCCAATGGCTCATTGGTTCAGAGGCAGGTTCGCGCGGTGTGCAGATTGGTTCGCGATGACGCGAACCAATTTCCAGGGCGTGGGGTGTAAGTGAGCGATGTTGAGGCGGGCGCATCGTTAGTGTGCGCTGCGCCAGCCTGTAGACGCGCGTGCGGGCAACCCGTTATTCCGGCACTGGCGTAGGCAATGAGGTTTGGCTCTGCCAGGCCTGCAGGTTAGCCATCACCAGATCGGACATGGCCCGTCGAGTGTCCAGCGTCGCACTGGCCATGTGCGGGGTGAGCAGCACGTTGTCCAGCCCCAACAGATCAGCGTGTGGCCGTGGTTCGTTTTCATACACATCCAGCGCTGCACCGGCGATTCGACCCTGAGCCAGCGCCCTCGCAAGCGCTTGCTCGTCGACTACGCTGCCACGTCCGACATTGATCAAGTAGCCCTGCGGCCCTAGCGCGTCCAGCACCTGTTCATTCACCAGGTGATAGGTACCCGCACCACCGCCAACCGCCACCACCAAAAAATCTACCGCTGCTGCCAGTTCGACTGCGCTGCTGAAGTAGGCATGATCGACCGCTTGCGGCTGCCGCCCGGTGTAGGCGATCGACATGTCGAAGGCCTGGGCGCGATGCGCGATGGCCTTGCCGATGCGGCCCAGGCCGATGATGCCCAGGCGTGCACCGCTGACTTTGCGACTGAATGCAAAAGGCCCGTTGGCCCAGGCGCCCGAGCGGGTGAACTGGTCGGCCACCCGGTGTTGCGGGCGATGCCGAGCAGCAGCGCCATGGCGAAGTCGGCCACGTCGTCGGTCAGTACATCGGGGGTGTGCGTCACCTGAATGCCACGTTCGCGGGCCGCTTTGACGTCGACGCCGTCGTAGCCCACGCCCAGCACGGCGATGACCTCCAGGGCCGGCAGTTGCTCCAGCAGTTGCCGGGTGACCGTGGACTCGCCGTTGGCCACCAGCGCGCGAATATCGGCCGTCGCCGCGCTCACCCCGGTGCCGTCCTGGTGCGCCTCGACCACCTCGTAGGTGGCGTGCAGGGCTTCATCGAGCATGGGCGGCAGTGTGGCGATCTTAAGGACTCTTGGCTTCATCGAAACCTCGCGAAGGATTGGCGGTTAAAGGCGCTGCCGCGCGGCGGGCGCGGCCCAGATAGAGGCCCAGTACACCGCCCGCCAACAGCGCGACGGAGACCAGCAGCAGGGCATAGTCGTAGCTCTGGGTGACGTCTTTGATCAGGCCCATGACCGGTGGCAAGCCGAGGCCGGCGATATTGGCGATGGAGTTGATCAAGGCGATCGAGGCCGCCGCCGCAGCGCCGGAGAGGTACTCGGTGGTGGTCGCCCAGAACACCGGCGTCGCCGCCCAGTTCAGGCCCACGGCGACTACCAGCAAGGCGTAGGCCAGCCACGGGTTGCTGGTCGCCACCGCCAGCGCCAGCAGCACGCCGGCCAGTACCAGCGGCACGCACAAATGCCAGCCGCGCTCGCGCTGGCGATCCGAGTGCGTGCCATTGAGGTACATGAACACGCAGGCGAACAGGAAGGGCACGGCCGACAGCACACTGACGGTGAAGGATTCCTGCCCTGACACCGACTTGACGATCAGCGGCAGGAACAGCGTGATGCCGATGGTGCCGAATGCCTGCAGCAGCCAGAACAGGCTGAGCAACCAGACTTGCCGGCTGCGGAACGCCATTTGCCATCCGGCATGATGAGAGATCGGCGTCTTGGCCTGCTCGGCGGCAATGGTGCGGCTCAGCCAGTCTTTCTGCTCGGGCTGCAGCCAATGGGTGCTCTGCGGGCTGTCCGGCAGGTAGCGCAGTACCACGATGCCCAGCACCACCGCCGGCAAGCCTTCCATCAGGAACAACCAGCGCCAGCCACTGACCCCGAAGTATCCATCCATGTGCAGAAAGGCCCCCGACAGCGGCAGGCCGATCACCGAGGCCAGTGCCGCGCCGATATAAAAGAACGACATGGCCTTGGCCCGATCGCTGCGCGGATACCACTGGGACAGGTAATAGATGATCCCCGGCGTGAACCCGGCCTCGGCGGCGCCCAACAGCAGGCGCATGCCATACAGTTGGTGGGCGCTCTGCACCAGACTCATGCCCGCAGCGACGATGCCCCAGGTGATCATGATGCGTGCGATCCAGCGGCGCGCGCCGACCTTGGTGAGGATCACACTGCTGGGCACTTCCAGGAGGATATAGGTGAGGAAGAACAAACCGACGCCCAACCCGTACATTTGCGCGGTCAGGCCCAGTTCCGCGTTCATCTGCAGGGCGGCGACGGAAATGTTCGATTTGTCGATGTAGGCGACCATGTACAGCAACATCAGGAAGGGGATCAACTTGAGGTTGAGACGCTTCATGGTGCTGGCGTGCAGGCCCGAATCCATGGATGGCAGGTGCATGTGGCCTCTCTATTGTTGTTATGAGAGTAAGCAACGGGGGTGTGGGCCCACCATAGACGAGATTTATGGATAGCTCAATATATGATTTGACATCCCATATATGGGGATTAATTATCTTGAGTATTAGGGCTCGACCGGATTGTCATACCGCTGGATGATCCGCGCTAAAGCCCCTGTCTGGCGCAATCTGTCCAGCGCGCTGGACCAGGCATGGACCACCTTGTCGTCACAATCGTGGCTGAAAGCGATGTACAGCGCGGAGCGGTAGAGCTCGACCGGTATCTGGCGCAAGGTCCCGGTTGGGATATCCAGTTGGCGGCTGTTGTACGCCACGCCTGCCGCAGTATCGCCGACGATCAGATCGGTACGTTTGGCCAGCAGCATGCGGTATAGCTGCTGGTTGCTGTTGGCGCTTCTGTCGAGGTTGGTGAAGCCTCGCGCCTGCAACCAATCCGGTATCAGGCCCGCCTGGCGCGTAGTGATCCGCGGCGCCTGGTGCAGTTGTTCAAGGGTGTTGACCGGTTGCTGCGCGTCGGCCATTTGATAGGGGTAGATGGACTCTTCCGCGATCGGTCCGACCCACTTGTATAAAGCCTCGCGCTCCGGGGTCCGGAACAGCGAATACACAATCGTTTTCGGGCGGGAATTCAGCAGGTAGGTGGTGCGCATGCTGGGCAGCATGAGGATCTCGAAGTGATCGCCGGTCAGCGCCATAATGGCCCGGACGATCTCCGTGGTCATGCCGGTGATCTGACCATTCTCCTGATAGTTGTACGGCGGCCATTCTTCGGTAACGACTTGATAGTCATCGGCCCTGACCGGGGGGCCAGTGATACCGAGCAACATGCACAACAGCGCTAGGGTAGGTATCGACTGTTTCACGTGTTCTGCCTGGTGGGCTGTACGGTGTTCAAGCTGGATGAGAATCCAGCGACAACGTGAGTATAGGTACAGACGTTGCCCGACACATGAAATCCGCGACAGCCGCTGCGCCTGAGTGTTTATGGCATCCCTGGGCACCTGGCCAGCGCCGCGCGAATGGTCTGCCCCAGCGCGAGGCCAGTGACCGCCGAAGTAAAGACAGAGTCAGGCCCACGGGTGACTGAATATCACAGCAAGTCCCTATACCATCCGCCTGAGACCCAAACGTTACGTTCACGCCTACTGATAAGGAATCCATAAATGCTGACAGGACAGTGCCTCTGCGGGGCCGTGGTTTTTTCGCTGAGTGCAGAGCCACTTTATTTCTATCGGTGCCACTGCTCGCTCTGCCGCCGGCAAACCGGCACGGGTTACAACTGCGCGACGATCGTCACTGAAGCCGATTTCAAGTGGGAGGCAGGGGAAGCCGAGATCAACAGCTGGTGTAAATCCAGCGGTTATCGCAATGACTTCTGTAAGCAATGCGGGTCGACGGTGCCCAATGCCTTGCGGGGCTCGCGTTATGTTTGGGTGCCGTTGGGATTGTTGGCGGCGCAGGGCAGCGCCATGGTGTGTGTGGGGGATTATTGCGTGGGGGACGCGATGCCGTGGGATACGTTGCGGTCCGAGCATGTGTTTGAGGCTTCTGTGGAATCGCTGGAGTCGCTGCTTGGGGCTTTGCGGGTTTGAGGGTTGAGGGGTTCAGTTGGAGCGGTATTTCAGACCGCTCCGCGACGCTATCGAACGTTATTGCTTCAACGCTTTAGCCTCTGCAGCCAGACACTCAAGCGCAAACTGCTCGGTATACGTCATCTGAATCGGCGTGGTTTCGCCCTTCACGGTCCGTTCACCCTCGAGGATGTAGCGAATGCGCTTGTCAGTCACACCGATGCGCTTGGCGATCCATGAGGGGGTCTGTCCAATGCGCGAAATGAGCTTGTCGGCATAGTCCGTGGAAGGATTGTAGTGTTCTGCGTTGGGTGTCATGTAACGTCCAGATAAAGGTGAGTCGTCAGGCGTTCGAGGTATGCGCACACGGTGCGCTAATTATTGGATTGTGTCGCGGGCTTAATGGCGTCGCTCATCGGTAATGCCATGTGCGATCAACGCAACCTCAGCCCGGCGCCACGGCGCGCCGGAGGGTAATGCGCGTCAGCTCCGAAGGCACGCCTAGGCGTATGGCAAAACCAGGCCAGAGGGCCGTGCCGTTATTGACGTAGAGCTGCATGCCATCGACGTTGTAGAACCCGGACACGAAGCCCTCGTTGGCGCGGGCGATGATCAGGTCGAGCGGGCGGATCATGCCGCCGTGGGTATGGCCCGACAACTGCAGCGCCACGCCTTGACGGGCGGCTTGCCGGGCATTGCGCGGTTGGTGGTCGAGCAGGATGATCGGCGCATCGGCGGGGGCTCCGGCCAGTGCCTGTTGCAGGTCTGGCCCGGGCAAGCCGGCGCGCGGTGCACTGAGATCGGTGACCCCGGCGATGACCAAGTGTGCGCCGTCGCGATCGATCACCGAGTGGCTGTTGGTCAGGCGCTTCATGCCCAAGGAGACGAAATACTGCATCCACTCCTCGTTGTCGAAGAAGTATTCGTGGTTGCCCGGGATCACATACACCCCATCGGGGGCATGCAGGTCACGCAACGGCTCGACGTCGTGCGTGCGCGCGCTGAGCGGGCCGTCGATCAGGTCGCCGGTGATCACGATCAGGTTGACCCCTAGCGTATTGGAGCGGTCCACCACCGCGCGGGCCCATGGTTCGTTGAACAGCCGAGTGATGTGCATATCGGTCAGTTGCAACAGCGTGTAGCCGTCGAACTGCGGGGGGAGGTCTTTGATCGCCACCTCAATATCCTTCACCGGCGGCACGCGCACCGCCTGCTGTACGCCAATGGCCGCCAGCAACAGTGCCGCGGTCCCTATGGCATAGCGTAGCGAGGCGGGGATGGTCAGCCATTGGCGGCGCACCAGCATCGTCAGCAGCGTGCCCAGGTCGACGACAATTTGCAGCACCGCGATCAGCAATATCGCGCCGAACGCCCAGTTGAAGAATATCAACACCGCGCGCGGAAACTCCGGCGAGAACACGCTGCCGGACGAGAACCTGGCATACAGGTGGTACTGCGAAGCGAGCAGCAGCACCAGCGCACTGGCCAACCGGACGGGCAGGGGCCATGGCATGGGCCAGATGAACCGAACGATCACATAGAGGCAAGGGGTGCTGAACATAACGTGAAACATCGAGTGACTCCTGTGACCCTGATGGTCGGCGCGCTTGGCGAAAAGGCTTCGAAAGGGCTTTGCCAGAGAGGTTGAGATCAACGGCCAGGGCGATACGTTCATATCGGGCGGGGATTTTTCATGGCCGTCATGGGCTGTGGGGGCCACCGGATCGATCGGTCATCGACTCGGGAAAGCCTCCATTATCGAGCCTTGACCCACAACCCGAACTGCCGCATCACCTCGACCACCGGCTCCAGACGCCGGCCATCTTCGGTCAGTTCATACTCGACCGTTACTGGCACTGTAGGAAACACCGTGCGCTTTACCAGGCCTGCCTCTTCAAGCGCACGCAGATCCAGTGTCAGCATTCGCTGGGATATGGCCGGTATATCCCGGCGCAACGCGTTGAAACGCTTCGGTCCGTCCAGCAGGTACGAAGCCAGCAGCAGACGCCAGCGGCCGCCCAGCAAGCGCATCGCTTCTTCCACCGAGCAGCCTGATACGTTGTCTTTCATGAGCGCTGTCCCAAACAGATGTAGGTATATTTTATGTACCTATACTACAAAAAAGTGCGTTCTTCCTATTTTATACCTGCCGTCTAGAATGCGTGATGCACGTTTCTATCTGAAACGACAGCCCTGTTCATGCTCTGGAGTCTGCCAATGAAGCTGTACTACATCCCCGCTGCGTGCTCTTTGTCGCCCCATATCATCATTCACGAACTTGGCCTGGACGTGAGTCTGATCAAGGTCGATCACAAGACGCATCTGACCGATGCAGGCGATGACTACTCTCAGGTCAACCCGCTCGGTTATGTACCGGCGCTCGAACTGGAAGACGGCACGGTATTGCGCGAGGGCGCGGCGATCGTGCAGTACCTGGGCGATTTGCGGCCAGAACTTGGACTCGTACCGGCACACAATTCACTGGATCGATACCGATTGCAGGAGTGGCTGAGTTTTCTCGGCGCCGAGATCCATAAAGGCTTCATCCCTCTGTTGTATGCGGCGTTAGCCGGTCGGTATGTAGAGACGGTCAAGCCCAGACTCGAAGCGCGGTTTGCCTGGATCGATGCACAGCTGCAAGGCCGCCATTACCTTATGGGCGAGCGCTTTACGGTGGCCGACGCCTATCTGTTCGCTTTAGTCGGTTGGGGACAAGCGCAATGGCTGACCTCGTATTATCGGGCCGATATCCACTTCGATCATTTGCACAACCTGCATGCGTGGTACGACCGGGTAGTCGCCCGGCCAGCGGTGCAGAAGGCGTTGAACGAGGAGGGGTTGCTGTGAGGCCCGGATAGGCGCCGGTCAGGCGCTGGTCGCCACCAGCCCGCGTTGTACCCGCCGCACCAGATACACGGCAACCACCGTGGTGGCGACCAGGCAATAGCCCACCACGTCGAAGTGCAGCACCTTGCCGTCCGCGCCGATCATGACGATATGCCCGGCCAACAGCGAAGCGAACCCACCCGACAGCTGCTGGATAGCCGAACTGACCGCATTGAACGCCCCGCGATGGGAGGGTGCCGGGACCCCGGCGACCATGGCCTGGAAGGGGATCAGTCGAGAGAAGATCCCCACGAACAGCACCGCGTTGACCACGATGACCCAAGGCAGCGGCACATTGGACAGGTGTGTGTAGATCGTCACCATGACGATGGTCAGCGCGCTGCCGATATAAAACACCGGCAGCTTGCCGAAGGCGTCGCTGGCGCGGCCGATCAAGGGGCCGGTGACGATGGTGCACAGGCCGGTGAGCAGGTACACGGTGGGCAGGCTGGTGATTTCGATGCCCAGGTTGTTGACGGTAAAGGCGCTGCTGAACGGCATCAGCATGTAGCCGCCGGTAGTCAGCAGGCCGGTGGCGGCGAAGGCAGCCCAGTGTCGCGGGGTGGCCAAGGTGTTGAACAGGTGGCGAAAGGCGCTGTGTTCCTGCGGGGCGTTGAGGTGGTCGGCGACGGGCCGCATCACCAGCAAAATCACCAGCCCGCCGGCCGCGCCCATGGCCGCCAGCAGCAGAAAGGGCGCGTGCCAGCCCCAGTGGTTGGCCAGGTAGAGGCCCACGGGCAGGCCGAGTACCTGGCTGGCGGCGAAGGCAGTCTGGATCACGCCCATGACCCGGCCGCGGGATTGCGGGGCGAACAGGTCGGCGGCGATGGCCAGCACGATCGAGCCGATCACCCCGGCAAAGATGCCGGTGACCACGCGCGCCAGCAGCAAGGTTTCGAAACTGGCGGCCAGGCCACACCACAGCGTGCCGAGGACGAACCCGCTGTAGAAGAACAGCAGCAGTTTCTTGCGATCGAAGCGATCCGCAAAGCCTGCGGTGATCAAGCCGCTGAGACCGGCGGCGAACGCGTAGGTGCTGACCACCAGGCTGAACTGGCTGGCGGACATGCTCAGCGCCGGCATGATCATCGCGCCCAGCGGCGCCATGAGCATGAAATCGATAATGACCGCGAATTGCAGGGTGGCCAGCAGACCGACAACGAACTTTTGATAGCGGCTGAAGGGCGTCAAAGCGGTAACGTCAGAGGTCATCGAGGGGCTCGGGCAGGGATGTGCTGTAAGCGGGCCACCAATCATGGGGGAAAAGTGCCCGATAAAGAACCCTTGTCAGCGATTTGCGGCCTGGTCGCTGTCGAGGTTCCAGGGAGGGCCCTTCACGCGCGAATGTCGCGAGCGTTCTTCTTCTGCAGAATCATCGACGCTTCGTTGTAGGCCTGCTGGAAGCTGTCCCCGCTGATCCACGCCACCGCGGTGTCTTCGTCTTCGTCGTGGAAGATTGCGCGATAGACGATCAGCAGCCCCATCATGAAATCGGTCGCGGGCTCCTGTGCTTCCTCGGCGACTACCAGCTCCAGCACCGGGTACTGCAGGAATACCAGACACATCGCCAACAGGCTGATGCCTTCGCCGACTTTCATGGCCTGGAACAGGTCGTCGAAGTGCGCCGGGTCGAAGCCGTTGTCTTCGATATCCTTGAAGTCGAAGGTGCTCAGATCGATTTCAACGTCATCGAATGGCTCGTTGATCAGCGGGTTGGCCAGCAGTGGGTGGACGACATTGGCCTTGGGCTTGCTCGAACGATTTTGCTTGGACTTGGCTTTGGCCCGCTGGGCACGTTTTTGCTGTTTGTCTGGGGAAGCCATGAGGCGTGTTCCTTGTCCGGGGCAGGATAATCAGGCGCGTATTGTATTCAGTCTGGCGGGCTTCGTCGGCGTTGGCGGGCAGATTTATTTGGCAGATGCGCTGGCGGCGATCAAGCAAGGGTCAGGTCGCGGTACTGGCGATCAAGCTTTCAGAGGCGTGCTGATCTTCAGCGCTTTGCAAGGCAATCCGCCTGGCCAGTTCGCGACGAAACTTGATCGGCCCCGCGTCGCTGGGCAGGTTTATCGGCGCGGTTCGGGGGTTGATCATGCCTTTGTGCACCGCTGCCAGTACCGCACGGTCTTCGGCAAAGGCGTGCTGAACATCTTCATCGAATCGACGTGACACGGCCTCGTTGTCGGGATCGAAGTTGCGCATCTGGAACCAGTAATAGCGCGTGACGTGCTCGTCCACCGGCGTCATGAAGTTGTACGAATTCATCAGGAACACCTGCTCGTGCATCGGTGCGTCATCGTGCCCGGTGCCGGCGGGGGTGAACACGGCTTTGATGATGGCCTGGCAGGGGAACTGGACTTCGTAATGCTGCAAGCGGTCGCACGGCCCGGCGAAGGTCACGAACTGCGCGTAGAAGGGCGCCACTTCGACGTTGCGCATCCAGCGCGAGACAATGACGCCATGGGTCGTTTCAGTCACAGTGACCGGCTCCGACGCGCAGGCGGCATTACCGAAGGACGATTGATGCACCCACGCGACATGGGACGGGTCGAGCAAGTTGTCGGTCATGTACAGGTAGTTGCACGGCACGGTCATGCTGGCGCCGCGGCTAAGCCCCCATTGCGGATCGCCCCATTCGGGCACCTCGCACAGGCTGGCGACATCTGCCAGTGCCGGGTCGCCCATCCATAGCCAGACGAGCCCGTAGCGTACCTGCAGCGGATAGCTGTGCACCCTGGCCCTGGGCGGAATTCTGCCGCTGGTGGGCGCGCGGGTGCAGGTGCCGTCGCCGTCGAAGGTGAGGCCGTGATAGCCACACTCCACTTGGTCGCCGTCCAGGCGCCCCATGGACAGCGGCAGCTTGCGGTGCGGGCAGGCGTCTTCGAGCGCTTTGATCTGGCCATCTGCCTTGCGATACAGCACCACTGGCTCGCCCAGCAGGGTCGTCGGGAACAGGCCGTCACCGATTTCACTCTCGCTGGCAGCCACGTACCAGGCATTGCGTAAGTACATGGGGGGTTACTCCTGTGGCGAAGTGATCGAGTCGGCGCGTGGCTTTTTCGGGGTGAAATCCTGATTGATCAGTGCGGTCAGCGCGCGCTCCCAGATTTGTCGAGTGCGCAGTCCGACCAGCGCCTGCCAGTCGCTGTCGTCGGGATAGAACTGCTCCAGCAGCCCGCGCTTGATCACCTGGCCTTGCTCGCTCAGTGGATCACCGTGCAAGTGCAGCCAGTGATCGGCGCGCAATTGGGCATGCATGGGCGGGCCTGGCCAGGTGCCGCACTCGATCACGAACGGCATCAGGTGCACCTCGGGCAATGCGTCGAGCAACGCCTGTGAGGTGTAGCCGGTGGACGTGGCGGCCACGCCGGTGTCGCTCAAGGTGTTGGCGGCGGTGATCAGGGTGTACAGCCACGGCCCGAACAGCGCCTGCGCGTCTGCCAGTGCCGGGTAGGTCGACTGGACAATGGTCATCAGCATCGGGTGACCGTACTCCCCTGCGCCGGTGTGCAGGTCGAAGGTCATGGCCACTTCGGCGCCGCCCAGGTGCGTCGCGAGGATCTGCCGGAGCGTCTGATTGGACCAGCTCGGGGCGTGGCCACCGAAGAACAGGCCGTCGGCGAACTGGTATTGCCCGGCGCCGACGATCGCCATCAGCTGCGCCCAACCGTGCTCCTCGACCAACGCGTTGAACCGCGCATCGGCCTGCGAGCGCGACGGGCCGTCGAGGTCGGTGCAGGTATAGACATCGTGGATGGCCGCATACGCGGCGTTGTCGGGCAGCGGCTGAGTGAAGTCGATGTAGTTGCGGTTGAGGTCGATGTTGTCTTCGTTGACCCGGCGCATCCAGGCGGTGCCCCAAGGGTTGATCAGGTGGATCATCAAAACGGCGACATCCCCCGGCAGTTCGCGAGCGCCGAATGTCTCCAGCCAATGGCTCTGGCAATCCGAGCCGTAGTAGCCCTCGACACCATGGGTGCCGCTGAGTGTCACCAGCACGCGTTTGGCCTGAGGATTGCCCAGCCAGGCGACGTCCGTGCTCAATGGCTCGCCGAACGGGCCGGGCAGCGGGTGATCGTAGCGCGACAGGGACGCGCCTGCCTGGGTGGCGGCCTGCACGAAGCGCTCGCGCAGCCCTGAGTAACTCGGGTGACTCGGAAAAGCATTGGACATGACTATGACTCGCAACGCTGGGCCGCACGATGAGTGCTTAGCCGTTATAGATATCGAAGCTGAAGTATTTTTTCTGGATGGCATCGTAGGTGCCATTTTCATGCATCGCGCGCAACGCCGAGTTGATCGCGTCAATCAGCGCCTTGTTGGATTTTTCGATACCGATGCCCACGCCTTCGCCCAGAAAGGCGACGTCTTTGACGGGCTCGCCGGCAAAGGCATAACCCGCGCCCTGGGCGGTCTTCAAAAAGCCCATGTCGCCCACCACCGAGTCAGTGAACGTCGCGTCGATGCGACCGTTGAGCAGTTCCGGGTAGATGAGTTCCTGGTTGGCGTAGCTCACCACGTTCACCCCCTTGGAGGCCCATTTGGCTTTGGCATAGGCCTCCTGGGTGGTGCCTTGGGCAACGCCGATGGTCTTGCCGGCCAGCGATTCAGGGGTAGGCTGCAGCGGGCTGCCGGCTTTGGCGATCATTCGGCTTGGGGACAGGTAGAGCTTGTCGCTGAACGCCACCTGCTTGGCTCGGGCTTCATTGATGCTCATCGCCGACAGGATCGCATCGAACTTGTGTGCCTTGAGCGCCGGGATGATGCTGTCGAAGCTCGTTTCTATCCACACGCATTTGGCTTTCAGTTGCGCACAGATGGCGTTGCCTAGATCGATATCGAAGCCTTGCAGTGTGTTATCTGCCGCTTTGGATTCAAAGGGGGCGAACGTCGGGTCGACGCCGAATCGAATCGTGGTGAGGTCTTTGCTGAAGGCTGTCGTCGATGCAATGGCAAGCAGAAGGGTGGCGATGAGTCTTTTCATGTGTGCGTTTTCCGACGGGTTATTTGCGGCACAGGGCGACAGTCAGTGCGGCAATGCGCGCACGGTCGACCTGTGGTGATTGGCAGCAAAACGGAAAAGCAACGATGCTCAGGCTAATTATTATGATGAACCCATGGCGTCAACATAGCCGACTTTGGATGCGGAGAACAGCTCAGTAAAACTGGTCGATGGTTTAGAAAAACTAAACGAAAAGCCGCTGGTTCGCCTCTTGTTGATCTTTGCCACGCGCGACCAGCCACCGATGGAAGTCCCGGCCCCAAGGTTTCTCGAACGCACTGTTGCTCCAGATCAGGTAGTAGGAGGAGGGCAGGAACAGCGGGCGAGCCAGTGGCATGACCAGGTGCCCGGCCTCGAGGTCCGCGCGCACCATAGCGTACTGCGCGAGAACGAACCCTCGGTTTTCAATGGCGGCCTGTATGGCCATGGATGACAGTGAAAACACGCGATGACCATCCTTCAACGTCGCGCAATCGACCTGCTGCGCGTCGAACCAGTCTCGCCACGAGGGCGGTGAGGCGAAGCTGGGTAGCCAGTCCACCGACAGCAGCGGGTAGTCGAGGAGCTGTTCGGCATGGATGATCGGCGCTTGTTTGTCGAGCAGACCCGGGCTGCAGACCGGCACGATGCAGTCGCGGAACAATTCGATTGCATTGCCCGTGTCCGGCACCCCGTCCCCGTAAGTGATGCGAAAGTCGATCGCGTAGCCATCGGTGGCGGGCTCGGCGTGGCGGGCCTCTAGAAACAGATCGACGTGGGGGAATCGATCCTGCCAGGTGAATACCTGAGGGACCAGCCATTTGGACATCAGCGAAGGCAACCCGCTAACGCGCAGGTTGCTGGTATTTTTCGCCAGTTCCACTTCGGCTCTTGCGACCTGCAAGCTCTCGAAAGCGGCGGCGCAATTGCGGTGGTAACGCTCGCCCACGGCGGTCAGGCGGATACGCTTGCCATCCTTTACCGTGAGACTGATCCCGAGGCTGTCCTCGAGGATTTTCATCTGCTGGCTGACCGCGCCGGTCGAAATCCCGAGGCGACGCGCCGCCTCGGCAATACCGCCGCAGCGACCGACGATATTGAAGATCTGCAGGGCTCTCAGGGGCGGCAAATTATCCATGCAGGGTCCGTGGGGAAGTGGGTGATGCCTGGATTATTGGACGGATGCTGGTCGCTGTGAAGCGCCACGTGTTTGTTGAAGGCAAGCAATGAGCAAGAAGCGGATAGCGCAGCCGGTCATGCATCCGCTCTCATGCGTCTCTACGTGACAGGAGACGCCCATGACCTTTCGTATTTCCGGACTTTCCCCCGAACCCTTTCAGGGGCTATTTGGCCTGCCCGATCAAGCGCTGGCAGCGCTCGGCGCAAAACGCTATCAGGCGGATAGTAACCCCGGTTTCCCCGACCGCATCGAGTTGAAAGACGCCGAGATAGGTCAGAGCGTGCTATTGCTCAACCATGTTTGCCAGCCAGCCGATACGCCTTACCGCGCCTCGCACGCGATCTACGTGCGTGAAGGCGCCACGCAGGTTTATGACGCCGTCGGACAGGTGCCTGAGGCCATGCGTATTCGGCTGCTGTCACTGCGTGCTTACGCCGACAGCGGCATGATGATCGACGCCGATGTCGTCGCAGGAACAGAGATAGAGGCCGTGATTGCACGAATGTTTGCCGATCTGCAGGTCAGCTATATTCACGTTCATCACGCCAAACGAGGGTGTTATGCGGCGCGGATAGATCGGGTGTAGTTGCCGACCAATTGTCTGGGACAAGTGCGCTTGCGCTGTGTATCGGGACCCCAGATGAAAATCTTCCCGTCGCCACGCTGATTCAACTAGGATGTCGATCCCAAGCCTTGTGCGCGACATATGGGGACCTCCAAACGCAATTAATATGCTCTATTCCCCATGACTGCCTTCTACCTCAAGTTGCTCATCACGCCCGCCCTGATGCTCGCCATTTCGATGGTGGGGAATCGCTGGGGAACTCGCCTCGCAGGTCTTCTGTCTGGATTGCCCGTCACATCGGCGCTGATCATGCTGTTTCTTACACTCGAACAGGGCAGCGAATTCGCGCTGAGGGCAATTCCCGGGGCACTGGCCGGGCTGGCTGCAGTTCAAGCGACCTACCTGTGCTACGTCGTCGTGGCGCAGCGTGTTCGTGTCCCTGTCGCCTGCATGGTGGCCTTGGCAACGTATGCCGCAATGGCCACCCTGATGAGCCGTTTGGAAAGCCTGATGGTGCCGGTCATCGTGACGCTGATCCTGATCGCCTCGATCATCCTCGTCACTTCGCGACAGGTACGCACGACCACTGCGCCGTTGGTGCCGGTGCCAAGCTGGGTGATCCCGATGCGCATGCTGACAGCGACATTGCTGCTGCTGGCGATCACCGCCAGCGCCACGTGGCTCGGGCCTGTCGCCAGCGGGATGCTGGCGCCGATTCCAGTCATTGCCTGGCCGTTGGCGGTATTCGCTCACGTCCAGGGCGGTAGGCAGGAAATGGGCAAGATCATCAGGGGCAACGCCATTGGCGGTGTGGGCGTTCTGGGGTTCTATCTGGTGCTGAAAGGGGTGCTCGTGCAATGGGGAGGGCTTGCGGCCATTGCCGCTGCGGTGATGCTGGCGGTGCTGGCGACGTTTTTGCTGGCGAGGGTGCTGGACAGGCGTTGAGTGATCCTGGTTGATGGCTGCCGCCTATGACAGGCAACTGCTGGCCCACAGCGCTCATCTACTCGTGACTATTGGAATCAGGTGCCCACAGCATTTATCAGTTCGCGCCAGACATCCATTGCTGTCTGCTCCGAGGTAAAGACTTGTACTTTTGGATGCCAGAACTGCCCCTCAATTACGATGCATTCCAGGGTAGAGTCCTGAAACGTAAAGACATAATGGATGGCATCTTCTAGAAACCGCTGTTTATCGTGCCGCGGATGAATGGCGTTTCTCTGCTCAAGCTCTGCTAGCCAAGGCGAATTATCTATTCGATGAATTTGGTAATGCTTTAGGCCAAGTCCAATAAGCGGATGGCCGCCCAAAGCCTCATCGTTTGGTGAACCGAACTGAATTTTTTTAACCAGGGGGAAATGGACTACAGCTATTTCTTCCCCAGCGGTGCAATACCGTAAACATAGCTGCGTGTCCGTGGCAAACACGACGGGTTCGGGCGACGTACCTGGCTGTGGCCAGGAGTCGAGCAGCACTACGGTTGCGAATGACATAGGAAAGCCTAGTGAAGAAATGTAAGCGCTCCATGAACCCCACATTCCAAGCGCTTACATGATGCTCGATGCTGTGCTCCCGATTTTCTCAGGAGCCCGTTCGTCATGATGCGACCCGATGCAAAAGTCGAAAAAGTCTATCTCTACCCCAAGCCCGTCGACTTCCGAAAATCCATTGACGGCTTGGCTGCGTTGGTTGAGCTGGATATCAAGGTCGCAGTCTTTGACCCTGTGCTCTTCGTCTTCCTCAACAAACCGCGCAACCGCGTGAAGATTTTGTACTGGGAACGCAACGGGTTCTGTCTTTGGCTCAAGCGCCTGGAGTCCGAGCGTTTCAAAACATCGCCCGAGGTGACGGACGAAGCAATTGTCCTCACTGTCCAAGAGCTCAACTGGATGCTCGACGGTTTTGACCTCTGGCGTAACCGTCCGCATCAAGTTTTGACGCCGCGATTCGTGGCCTGATTCGGTATAATCCAGGGCATGAATTCCTTGCCCGACAACCTCCCCGACGATCTTCAGATACTCAAGCAGATGCTTGCGAAGATGCAGTCGCGAGTCGGTTTTCTCGAAGAGGAAAACGCGCTGCTGCGTCAGCGCTTGTTCGGGCGTAAGTCCGAGCAGACAGCTGATCCTGCTACGCCCCAGCTAGCCCTTTTCAATGACGCAGAAAGCATCGCCGAGGTTGCCCACGAAGATGCAGAAGAAGAGATCGTCGCTCCCACCACGCGCCGAGGCAAGCGCAAGCCGCTACCCGCCGATCTGCCGCGCATCGAGGTCATTCACGAACTGCCCGTGCATGAACTGACTTGCGTCTGCGGTTGCCGCAAACACGCCATTGGCGAGGAGATCAGTGAGCAGCTTGAAATCGTGCCGATGCAGATACGGGTAATCAAACACGTCCGTAAAGTCTACGGTTGCCGCGATTGTGAGTCCGCCCCGGTCACCGCAGACAAACCCGCTCAATTGATCGAAAAGAGCATGGCCAGCCCCAGCGTTTTGGCGATGTTGCTGACGACCAAATATGTCGATGGCCTGCCACTGCATCGCTTCGAAAAAGTGCTGGGTCGCCATGGTATCGATATCCCACGCCAGACCTTGGCCCGCTGGGTTATCCAGTGCGGCGAACACTTCCAGCCGCTGCTGAATTTAATGCGCGACAGCCTATTGGCCAGCCGGGTCATCCATTGCGATGAAACGCGGGTGCAGGTGTTGAAAGAGCCTGACCGCGAGCCAAGCAGCCAGTCATGGATGTGGGTGCAAACCGGCGGCCCGCCGGATAAGCCGGTGATCCTTTTTGACTACTCGACCAGCCGAGCGCAGGAGGTTCCGTCGCGCCTGCTCGAAGGTTATAGCGGCTACCTGATAACCGATGATTACGCCGGTTACAACGCGCTGGGCGCCCAAACTGGAGTCGAGCGTTTAGGCTGCTGGGCGCATGCTCGACGCAAGTTTGTTGAAGCACAGAAAGTGCAACCCAAAGGTAAAACGGGGCGTGCCGATATCGCGCTGAACCTGATAAACAAGCTGTACGGCATCGAACGCGACCTAAAGGCTTGCGGCGACGCTGAACGCAAGATCGGCCGTCACGAACATAGCCTGCCGATACTGGCTCAGTTGAAAAGCTGGATCGAAAAGACGCAGCCACAGGTCACCGCTCAGAACGCCTTGGGCAAAGCCATCAGTTACCTCGCCAGTAACTGGAGCAAGCTGGAGCGATACGTCGAGGAAGGCTACTTACCGCTCGACAACAACGCCGCTGAACGCGCGATCCGCGCCTTCGTGATCGGAAGAAAGAACTGGCTGTTTAGCGACACGCCCAAGGGCGCAACGGCCAGTGCTCAACTGTACAGCTTGGTCGAGACTGCCAAAGCCAACGGCCAGGAGCCCTATGCGTGGCTGCGCCACGCCCTGGAACGCCTGCCAACGGCGACATCGGTTGAAGATTACGAAGCCTTGCTGCCGTGGAACTGCTCACCCGCAACGCCTAGCTGAGCGCGCCACCCGTATTAAGTTCGGTGGGATTTATGGAGCGCTTACAAAATACCAGCATGATCTGTTAATAGTAATCGGAGCCAGATTCTGGTGACTCATCACAATCTGGATCCTCTAATGTTTGGTATCGGTTGCGAATCGGTAGACCATGCTCTCTTCTGATCGCATTTTCGGAAAAGCTTGAACCGCTGAATTGACCGA
>CAJCIO010000125.1 GCA_903970465.1 Gammaproteobacteria bacterium | reverse complement strand
CTGCTCGATATCGAGCATCTGCTGTTGCAGCTGTTCACGTCGTTCGGTGATCTTTTCAAGGAACCGGTCCAGCTGCTTCTTGTTGCCGGACGGGTCGTACATGCCAATGAGTTCTTTGCATTCGGCCAGGGAGAAGCCGATGCGTTTGCCGCGCAGGATGAGCTTCAGGGCGACCATGTCGCGCGCCGAAAAGACCCGCTCCTGGCCGCGGCGCTCGGGGGCGACCATGCCTTGTTCTTCATAGAACCTGATGGTGCGCGGTGTGACGTCCAATAGCCGCGACAGATCACTGATGCTGAAGGTGGTGCTCAAGGTAGGATTTCCCGATCAGGTTTACGTTAACGTAAACGTACATCACCGTTGCTGTCAACTGCGCCGCGTAATGGCGGTGTGGGATCGCACCGTTTAAAAACTATTACAAAAAATCATATTAACTTATGAAAAAAATGCATTTCAAATCACAAAATAACCGCTGTAGATTATAAGAACATCCAATTGCAGCGATTCGACTTCTGACCCAATCCTCCAGCGCGCCCTACCGCACCTGCGACGCTCGCCCTTTGCACTCCAAACTGATCCAGTGTCTGCAACCGCACCAGCGGACCGGACTCGCCCTATTTCGCTCGCCAACGAGCCCACCGGAAGAGCCCCATGCGCAGACTGCTGACCACCGCCGCCACCTTGCTGGCCGCAACCCTGAGCTTCACCACCCAGGCCGAGACCTTGATCGTCGGCGATCAGAGTTACAACACCCGCACCGTGATGGAGGCCGCCGGGGTGCTCAAGGACCTGCCTTATACGCTGGACTGGAAGCAGTTCACCGCGGGTTCGCCGGTGGCCGAGGCGCTGAACGCGGGCAGCCTCGATATCGGCATGCTGGGTGATGCACCGCCGCTGTTTCTCGGTGCACTGGGGGCGCCGATCAAAGTGGTCGGCATCAGCCAGCAGAATCCCGACGGCATCGCCATCCTGGTGCCCAAGGATTCGCCGATCAAGACGCTGGCTGATTTGAAGGGCAAACGCGCCGCCATCTGGAAGGGCTCGTGGAGCCAGCAATTGCTGCTGACAGCGCTGGCCAAAGCCGGCATCCCCCAAGATTCGGTACAGCTGAACTACCTCAGCGCACTGGATGCGTCTCACGCACTGGACGGCGGCTCGGTGGACGTGATCGCCACCTGGGAACCCTATGTCACCCAGCAGGAACGCCAAGGCGCCCGTGTCATCGCCACGGCCAAGGGACTGATCCCCGCACAGACCTTCATCGTCGCTACCGACAAGGCCATCGCCAGCAAGCGCACCGCCATCGCCGACTTCCTCACCCGCCTGCGTATCGCCCGTGAATGGGCTGCGGCCGATCCCGCGCACACCCAGGCCTACGCCAGCGCATGGGCCGACTTGACCCACGCCGACGTCAACATCGCCCAAAGCTGGTTCGCCCGCGCCGCCACCAACCTGCGCCCGATCGACGCCAAGGCCATCGCCCAGGCGCAACAGACGGTGGATTTCTTCGGGGAAGTCGGTCTGGTCAAGCCGTACCCGGCGGCGCGGCTGTTCGATGAGTCGTTCACCCCCGCGATCGAGGCCGGGGCGAAGCCTTTGGCAACACAGGCGGCTCGCTAGTCGTTCTCGGCAATATCCGCTTACTGAACAAGGCAGCCTTGCCCATGACTTACCCGACGCCACCCCACTAGACTGGGCGACTTTTCACCTTCATCTCAGCGGGACAAGTCAAATGGCAAGGCTCGACCTTTGCGTCAGCGACAACATCAATGCCACGTTCGTGGATATTTCACGGCGAAACCGTATCAACAAGGAGGAGGCCATACGTCGCGCCTTAGCGCTTCGATCCGACTTCAGAGGCAAACACCCATGATCCTGCGTAATTTATCCATTTTTGTCATAGCCCTGCTGACCTGCGCTTGCACCCAGGCCGCCACCCCTGAAGCCTGGGCCGCCCACGATCAGACCCTCCTGGCCAAGTGCCTGCAAGCCAGCCACCTCAAAAACCCCCACGCCGCCGGAAGCCCCGCACTGTTTGACGACGGCATCGGCTACACCGCGCTGCTGCTCAAAGGCACCTACCCGCAAAAATTCATGAACAACCGCAGCGGCACCGAACTGTGCCTGTTTCAGCGCGCCACGCAAAAAGCGCTGATTACCGAGTGGGATGGGGCGATCACGGCCCCCAGGGTGAAGGGGCCCTGAGCAACCTGACCTGAGCGCCGGCTAACGCATCACCACCGCGCCCAGCAGGGCTTCCAGTGAGGGGTGACGTCCAGTAATCCTGTGGGGGAGAGCTCTGCTCACGACGGGGCCGTACATCCAACAACACATCTCGAAGGGAACCCTTCAGAAGGATTCAGGCTCAGCTAAAGTACTTTGTCGCGCGATGCGCTTAGGTTTGATCTTCCACTCAACCCACCGATTCAGGAGTCAGACATGCCTTACGTCACTACCACCGATGGCACCGAAATCTACTACAAGGACTGGGGTAGCGGTCGGCCCATCGTGCTCAGCCACGGCTGGCCGCTGAACGCCGACATGTGGGACTACCAGATGCATTTCCTCGCCGCCAACGGCTTTCGCGTGATCGCGCACGACCGCCGGGGCTTCGGCCGGTCGAGCCAGCCATGGAACGGCTACAACTACGACACCTTCGCCGATGACCTGCAGACCCTGCTGACCCATCTCGACATCAAGGACGCCGTACTGGTGGGGTTCTCCATGGGCGGCGGCGAAGTGGCCCGCTACCTGACTCGCCATGGAACCGCGCGCGTGTCCAAGGCCGTGCTGCTGAGCGCCGTGACGCCGCTGATGATTCGGCGCGACGATCACCCCGAAGGCATGGACCCGGCGATTTTCGACGGCATCCGCGACGGGCTGCTCAATGACCGTGCGGGTTTCCTCGACGCCTTCGGGCCGGTTTTCACCGGCAGCGACAAGCCGGGCTCAAAGGTCGGCAAGCCGATGCTGGAGTGGACCCAGTTCCTGGCCCTGCAAGCCGGTATCAAAGGCACCTATGATTGCGTCGCTGCCTTCTCTGAAACCGACTTTCGCCCTGACCTCAAGGCCATCGACATCCCCACCTTGGTGATTCATGGCGACGGCGATGCGGTCGTTGATTTCAACGTCACCGGCAAGGCGGCCGCCGCACTGGTACCCGGCGCCGAACTCAAGGTGTACGCCGGCGCGCCACACGCGACCTACTTCACCCACAAGGACGAGTTGAATCAGGATCTGCTGGCCTTCGCCAGCAAATAAGCACACGCGCTGGCGGCAGCCGGCGATGCCGACAGCGCGGTGCACAACCCTTCGCGGGCAAGCCTTGCTCGCGAGGAGGCCCGTCGACCCGCCTCGATCATGCTGACCGTTCGTCAGCAGGCACGCGTCTATGCGGGGCTGTTCAATGGTGAAGAGCAGGCAACGCTCAACCTGGCGCCCGGTCGCTATGCCTATGTGCACGTCGCCTGCGGCAGCGTCGAGCTCAACGGTGAACGCCTGAACGAAGGCGACGGGGTGCGGGTCCGCGAAGAAACCGCGCTGCACCTGGCCCGGGGTATGGATGCCGAGGTGTTGGTGTTCGATCTTCGCCCACAGGAACTGCCGCGCCTGCCGTGATGGTTGAAGCGGCAATTAAAGTCCATCGGCTCTATGCCGATGGACTTTTGTGGCTAATGCATAATAAATAGAACTATTGCACTAGTTGACGAGTCATTCTGTAATGAACCTGATCAGACTGAGAGAAATAGGTCATGACGGAAAAACAGATAGTGCCGGCGGTACTGGACAAGCTGTACGAAAATCAGGTCGCCTTGGCAGCGGCCATTGAAGAGTTGGCGTTGTGGGTCGAGGTACGCGGCGAGGATATTGCTGTGGCCGATAATATACGCGGCGCCCTGGACACGCTGGATCGCAACGCCGAGCAGATCGGCAAGATGATCCATCAGCTTAAGGAGCTGCCGGTCACCTCGTGACTATTATGCAGTTCCTCAGGCGTTGTCCTGAAGAGTCCACGTGCGCACTGACCCCATGTTAAAGTCGCGCCTCGCCCACCGCCGAGTCCGACGAACGTTCCCATGGATCAGCAAGATTTCACCGCCCTCCTGCCTCAATGGCAAAGTCTGCCCCTCGCTAACACGTACACTGGCCTGTTGCTGGGCAACGGTGGCAGTCGTGCGATATGGCGCAACTTCGGCTATGACTCGCTGTTCGAACGAGCGCAAAAAGTACGCAATCGTCCACTAGGGCAATCCGACCTGGCATTGTTCAAGCACCTGAACACTGAGAACTTCGAACGCGTACTCAGCAGTTTGAACACGACGGTGCGCATCAACGCCGCGCTGGCCATCAGCTCGACCGCACCGCTCAATCGCTATTACGCGATCAAGGAGGCGCTGATCCATGCCATGCGCAGCGTGCATATTCCGTGGCAACTGGTCAGCACCAAGACCCTGGCGCACCTGAATCAGGCACTGCGCCAGTACTCGACCGTCTATTCGAGCAATTACGACTTGCTCTGCCATTGGGCAATGCTGCACGCACCCGAGGGCTTCGATGACTGGATGGACGCCGAGGGCGAATTCGATCCGCAGGCAGGTCAACCCGGCACCACGCGACTGCTCTACCTGCACGGTGGATTGCACCTGATCAAGCATGCCGACGGTAGCACTCGGCGGCGCACGGCGGTCGACAGCGCGTTGCTGGATGGGTTTGCCATCAACACCCCCGGAGACGTCCCTTTGTTCGTCGCTGAAGGCCCAAGCCGCGACAAGCTGGCGAGCATTCGTGACTCCGCCTACCTGAGCGGATGCCTGCAGCAGTTGCGGCAACATCAAGGCCCTCTTTGCCTGTTCGGACACAACCTCAACGCGCAGGATCAACACCTCATCGACAGCCTGCTCACTGCCGGGATCAAACACTTGGCCATTGCCATTTTCCCGCTGAGCGACGCGTGGATCATCAGCCAGAAGCGGCATTACGCGACGTTGTTCCGCGAGTCCGCCACAGCGCTCGAATTCTTCGACGCGACGTCCCATCCCCTGGGCCTGCCAGAGCTCAACGTTCCGGTGATCAAGGACAAGCCGGTAGGCATGCGCCGTTGAAAGCGCGAGACTAATCTGCCTCTGCCGAAGCCGGTTCAACAGGCTTGGATGACGCGCCGGGCAGCAGGCCATCGGCGCGCAGCAAGGATTCCAGAGACTGCGACTCGATGGCATAGAAGGCCTTCAACGCCTGGATCTTTTCCAGCAACGCCTCGACGTTCAGCGGTGTCGCGCGCTTGACCGCCAGAATCATCTTGTTCTTGTTGGTGTGCTCCAGCGAGATGAATTCGAAGACCTTGGTCTCGTAGCCACAGGCCTCAAGATACAAAGCGCGCAGCGCATCGGTGACCATTTCGGCCTGCTGCCCCAGGTGCAGGCCGAATTGCAGCATTGGCTTGAGCAGGCCAGGGCTCTGGATCTGCAGACGGATCTCCTTGTGACAGCAGGGCGAGCACATGATGATCGCCGCCCAACAACGGATGCCGGTATGGATCGCGTAGTCAGTGGCAATGTCGCAGGCGTGCAGCGCGATCATCACGTCGATCTGGCTGGGCACCACGCTGCGCACGTCGCCACACTCGAACACCAGCCCCGGATGCTCCAGTCGAGCGGCGGCGCTGTTGCACAGGGTGACCATGTCCTGGCGCAATTCCACGCCCGTGACCTCGGCCTCCCGCTGCAAGGTATTGCGCAGATAATCGTGGATCGCGAACGTCAGGTAACCTTTGCCCGAACCGAAATCGGCGACTTTGAGTGGTCTGTCGGTGGACAGGCTGGACGTGCTCAGGGCGTGAGCGAACACTTCGATGAACTTGTTGATCTGCTTCCATTTGCGCGACATCGCCGGAATCAGCTCGTGTTGGCCATTGGTCACGCCCAAGTCATGGAGGAAGGGTCGCGACAATTCGAGATAGCGTTTTTTCTCGCGATCGTGCTCGGCCGAAGGCAGCGTTCGGGCCTGGGCGGCCTTGCTGCGATGGAGCATGGCCTTGCCCTTTTTGCTGAATTCCAGCTGCAATTCGTCGGTCAGCGTCAGCAAGTGCGCGGTCTTGAACACTTGCGGCAACCATTCGGCCACCTGCGCCAAGCCTTCTGCCAGGCTCAGGTTGCGAGTGATGTCGCGTGTCTTGTAGCGATAGACCAACGACAGACAAGGCTGCTCCTTGACCATCAGCGGCTTGACGCTCACGCGCTGCAATTCCGCCTCCGGGCCGACGTGGCGGGAGAACACCATCTTGATCAGGGCATTGTGTTGCAGGCTGGTGTCGAGCACCGCCAGAAACTGCCCGCGCGGATCCTCGGCGCCGAGGCTCTGGGCGGTGCTGTTTTTGGCAGAAGGCAGGGAAGCAGACATATACAGCAAAACCTCGGACGCCCGCGCACGGGTAAAGCCGAGTATTTTACGGCCCAGTGCGTTCGCGAGCACGAGGTAAATGCTGTACGCCGACGTTCAGTCACTTTTTACTCGCGTAAAGGGGCCGTGTTTACGGGCCCCGGGCCCCCACAAGGCAAACCAGGATCAGTCGGGGGCTGGATTGCAGCCGCGCAATCGGCTAAAAGATGGCCAGCTTCGAACAATAACAGTCGCTCCCCTTTTTTACTTTGGCGGCGCCGTGTCCTCTGCCGATACCGCTGTACGCCCCGAGAATATTCAATGAACAAGTTGTGCTTGCTGGCCCTGTGCGTGGGCCTGGCCTTTCAACCGGTCCAGGCCGCTGTCTCGACCGTTGCGAACAAAGACAAGGACGCGTTCATCAACGATCTGTTGAAACGCATGACCCTGGAAGAAAAGATCGGCCAGTTGCGCCTGATCAGCATCGGCCCGGAGATGACCCGGGAGCAGATTGCCAAGGAAATCGCCGCCGGTCATATCGGCGCCACGTTCAACTCGGTCAACCGGCCCGACAACCGCATGATGCAGGATGCGGCCGTCAAGCACAGCCGCCTGAAAATCCCCATGTCGTTCGCCTATGACGTGATCCACGGCCAGCGCACGGTGTTCCCGATCAGCCTGGGCCTGGCGTCCAGCTGGGACATGGACGCCATTGCCCTGAGCGCGCGTACGGCGGCGGTCGAAGCCACCGCCGACAGCCTCGACATGACCTATGGGCCGATGGTCGACATCGCGCGCGATCCGCGCTGGGGTCGCACCAGTGAAGGCTTCGGCGAGGACACCTACCTGGTGTCGCGCATCGCCAAGGTGATGGTGCAGAGCTATCAAGGCAAGCAGCTCAGCGATCCGGACAGCCTGATGGCGGTGGTCAAGCATTTCGCCCTGTACGGCGCGGTCGAAGGTGGACGCGACTACAACATCGTCGATATGAGCCCGGTGCGCATGTACAACGAATACCTGCCGCCTTACCGCGCCGCGCTCGAGGCCGGCGCTGGCGGGGTCATGGTGGCGCTGAACTCGATCAATGGCGTGCCCGCCACGTCGAACACCTGGCTGATGCAGGATCTGCTGCGCAAGGACTGGGGCTTCAAGGGCCTGACCGTCAGTGACCACGGCGCTATCGCCGAACTGATCAAGCACGGTGTCGCCCGCGACGGTGCCGATGCCGCGCAGCAGTCGATCACCGCCGGTATCGATCAGAGCATGAACGACTCGCTGTACGGCTCCGAGCTGCCGGCGCTGGTCAAGTCCGGTGCAGTGCCGGAGCGCAAGATCGACAACGCCGTGCGCGAAGTCCTCGGCGCCAAGTGGGATCTGGGACTGTTCGCCGACCCTTATCGGCGCATCGGCAAGGCCAGCGACGACCCGGCGGACATCAACGCCGAGAGCCGCCTGCACCGCGCACCTGCCCGGGAGGTTGCCCGCAAGAGCATGGTGCTGCTGGAAAACCGCAACCAGACCCTGCCCCTCAAGAAGCAAGGCACCATCGCCCTGGTCGGGCCGTTGGCCGACTCCCATGCCGACATGCTTGGCAGCTGGTCGGGCGCGGGTCGGTACGAGCAGACCGTCACTTTGCTGCAAGGCCTGCAAAGCGCCGTTGGCGACAAGGCCAAGGTGATCTATGCACGCGGCTCCAACATTACCGACGATCAAAAGACCATCGAATTCCTCAACGGTATCACCCAGGACCGTGTCGAGGTCCAGAACGATCCGCGCTCGGATGCGCAGATGATCGATGAGGCAGTGCAGGCTGCTCAAAAAGCCGACGTCATCGTCGCCGCGGTCGGTGAGGCGCGGCCCATGTCCCATGAGTCCGCCAGTCGCACCACCCTGGAAATTCCCGACGTGCAGCGTAATCTCATCAAGGCCCTCAAGGCCACTGGCAAGCCTTTGGTGCTGGTGCTGATGAACGGTCGGCCTTTGTCGCTGGTAAATGAACGCACCCAGGCCGACGCGATGCTCGAGACCTGGTTCAGCGGCACCGAAGGGGGTAACGCCATCGCTGACGTGCTGTTCGGCGACTACAACCCCTCAGGCAAATTGCCGATCACCTTCCCGCGCTCCGTCGGCCAGATTCCCACCTACTACAACCACCTGAGCATTGGTCGTCCGACGGTGTGGGGCGAGCCTGGGAATTACAAGTCTCAGTACTTCGATGACGACACCGGCCCGCTGTATCCGTTTGGCTACGGCTTGAGCTACACCGATTTCAGCCTGTCGGACGTGACGCTTTCGGCGCAGACCTTGAAAAAGGGCGGCAAACTCGATGCCAGCGTGACCGTCACCAACACCGGCAAGGTCGCCGGCGCCACCGTGGTGCAGTTGTATTTGCGCGATGTCACTGCGTCTATCGCCCGTCCGGTCAAGCAGTTGAAAAACTTCGAAAACGTGCAGTTGGCACCTGGCCAACAGAAAATCGTGCACTTCAGCATCACCGAGGACGATCTGAAGTTCTACAACGCCCAGCTCAAATATGTCGCCGAGCCAGGGCAGTTCAACGTGCAGATCGGCCTGGATTCGCAGACCGTGAAGCAGCAGAGTTTCGAACTGCTGTGATCCCCACAAGCAAGCGCGGGGCATCCTGCGCTTGCTTGGGAGGCCTCAGATCCCTTGTTACATAATTGGCTACAAATCCCCTTCTCCCGCTTTACTGGCGGTATCGCGTAACTCCCGGGCTCCTTCGGCACTCGCTGAAACACCTTGTAAATATGCCTCCCTGGCACCGGGTAACTACCGTGCTAGTTTGCGCGCCTTACAAAAAACAACCCCTGGGGAAATTTCATGCAGAGCCCTGCACCTGCATCTGCCGATGCGACAACTACCCGCACCACTTCAAGCCGCCTGCGCTCGATCTTCAGCGGCTCGGTGGGCAACATGGTCGAGTGGTACGACTGGTATGTCTACGCCGCCTTTTCGCTGTACTTTGCTCAGGTGTTCTTCCCCAAAGGGGACCTCACTGCCCAACTGCTCAATACCGCTGCGATCTTCGCCGTCGGCTTCCTGATGCGACCACTGGGCGGCTGGCTGATGGGTCTGTATGCCGACCGCAAGGGCCGCAAGGCAGCGCTGATGGCCTCGGTACTCTTGATGTGCTTCGGCTCTCTGGTCATCGCCCTGACCCCGAGCTACGAAACCATCGGTGTCGCCGCACCGATCCTGCTGGTGCTCGCGCGCCTGATGCAGGGCCTGTCGGTGGGGGGCGAGTACGGTACGTCGGCGACCTACCTGAGCGAGATGGCCAGCAAGGAACATCGCGGATTCTTCTCCAGCTTCCAGTACGTGACGCTGATCTCCGGGCAGCTCATCGCGCTTGCGGTACTGATCGTCCTGCAGCAGACCCTCACCGAAGAGCAACTCATCAGCTGGGGCTGGCGCGTGCCGTTCGTGATCGGCGCAATGTGCGCGGTTGTCGCCCTCTACCTGCGCCGCGGTATGGAAGAGACCGAATCCTTCACCAAGACTCAACAGAACCAAAAGAAAGAACGCACCATCGCTATCCTCATGCGCCACCCCAAGGAACTGCTCACCGTAGTCGGGCTGACCATGGGCGGTACCCTGGCGTTCTACACCTACACCACCTACATGCAAAAGTACCTGGTCAATACCGTGGGCTTCAGCAAGGGTGAGTCGACGGCCATTTCCGCCGCCACGCTGTTCCTGTTCATGTGCTTGCAGCCGGTGATCGGCGCGCTGTCGGACAAGATCGGCCGCCGTCCGATCCTGATCGCCTTCGGGGTACTGGGCACACTGTTCACGGTGCCGATCCTGACCACCCTGCACACCATCGAAACCTGGTGGGGGGCGTTCTTCCTGATCATGGCGGCGCTGATCATCGTCAGCGGCTATACCTCGATCAACGCCATCGTGAAGGCTGAGTTGTTCCCGGCCCAGATTCGCGCCCTGGGGGTCGGCCTGCCGTATGCGCTGACCGTCTCGATCTTCGGCGGCACTGCCGAGCTGATCGCCCTGTGGTTCAAGCGAGCGGGCATGGAAAGCGGCTATTACTGGTACGTGACGGCCTGCATCGCCTGCTCCCTGCTGGTGTATGTGTTCATGAAGGACACCCGCGACAACTCGCGCATCGACACCGACTGATCGCCCGCACTTGAGCGTCGTCTGCCCCAATGTTGGCGTACACTGGGGCATTCGCCGCCATGAGGATCAGTATCGTGACAGACACCATCTACAGCTACCAACCCGCCAACGGCCACGGCCTGCCCCACGATCCTTTCAACGCCATCGTCGGCCCGCGCCCCATTGGCTGGATCTCCTCCCAGAGCGCCGACGGCAAGCTCAACCTGGCGCCGTACAGCTTCTTCAACGCCTTCAACTACATCCCGCCGATCATTGGTTTCTGCAGCGTCGGACGCAAGGACAGCCTCAACAACATCGAAGCGACCGGCGAGTTCGTCTGGAACCTCGCGACCCGGCCGCTGGCCGAAGCGATGAACCAGAGCTGCGCGCCGGTGGCCCCTGAGGTCGACGAGTTCGAATTGAGTGGCCTGACGGCGGTGCCCTCGCAGATCGTTGCCGTGCCGCGGGTCAAGGAGACACCGGTGGCATTCGAATGCAAGGTCACCCAGATCATACAGCTACAGCGCGCCGATGAGCAGTTGGTGCCAAGCTGGTTGATACTCGGCGAAGTCGTCGCCGTGCACATTGCCAAGACGCTGCTCAAGGACGGCATCTACGATACTGCAGCGGCCGAGCCGATCCTGCGCGGTGGCGGCCCGGCGGATTACTTCCAGCTAGGCCCCGAGGCACTGTTCCAGATGTATCGCCCCAAGGCCTGATGCTTCAAGGTTGCCAGTGCAACTGCCCTTCGTCGTCGACATCGGCCAGTTGCAGCAGCACCTCGCAGGCGGCCACGTCGGCATCAAAGGCGGTCTTGAAGGTCTGACCTTCCAGCACCTTGTGAAACTGCGGGGCGCCACCGCCCTCCAGGTTTTTCACGGCAATGGCCGCGCGATAACCGCCTTCGCCGGGGACCACCGCCGATACGGCCTCGTGCCACTTGAATGCCTTGCGTGCCATGTATGTGCTCCACCATTGATCGGGAAATTGCCGCGCATTCTACCTGCTCCAAGGTCGCTGTACGACGCCCCCGCTTAACGACGAAGGCCGATGTCCTGTTGCCGGAAGACCTTGGGCGATACACCGGTCAGGCGTCGAAAAAACCGCGAAAAATAAGCCGGATCGGCAAAGCCCAGGCGCTCGGCCAACTGGTTGATGGTCATGTTGGTGTAGATCAGGTTGCGTTTGGCCTCCAACAGCAGGCGTTGATGCACCACCTGCAAGGCTGACTGGCCCGCCAGCTCCCTGCAGATGACATTGAGGTGCGCTACCGAGATGCCGACCTCATGGGCCAACTGCTCGATGCTGCGGTGTTGCACGTAACGACGCTCGACCAGTGCACTGAAACGGCTGAAATACTCACGCCCGCGCTCTGGCGCCTGAGCCGCCGCACGGCGCTGGATGAACTGCCGCCCGACCCAGACACCAAGCACGTTGACCAGCGACAACATCAACAGATCGCGCCCGGGCTGCTCGCTCTGATACTCATACTGCAAGGTGCTGAACAGCCGACTGAGGTAGGCGCGATCGCGCCCGGCCGGATAGGTCGCCGCGCAGCCCAGTACATCGCTGCTCACGCCGGGTTGCGCGTGCAACTGTGTCACCAGCGGTGCTGCCAGGGTCAGGACGAAACCGTCGACATTCTCGGAAAATCGAAAACCATGCACACATAGCGGCGGGACGACCTGCAGGGCAGGCTTGTTCAGGGTGAACGTCTGCCCTTCGATTTCGATCTGCGCCACGCCCTTGTGCAGGTAAAGCAGCTGGCACAGGTCGGCATGCCGGTGCGCCTGGATTTCCCAGTGGTGCACGCGGCTGCGCTTGGGGATGGTTTCGCAATGCAGCAAGTCAGGCGTGGCCCAGTCCTGGCCTTCCCCATAGAGCTTGAAAACCGGGATCACAGTCGACAGCACGGTCCAATCTCCCATCCGATAATCGCCCCGATTGGCGAAAAGTACAGATAAATACGCGAATCTCCCCTTTTAAAGCCTAGGCCACAAGCGAAAAATACCGACAGACCAATCATAAAAATACCTTCGCCGGGGCGCCACCCCCGCAGCGAAATTGCCCGAGACAACAATAATGAAGACTCAAGTCGCAATCATCGGCGCCGGCCCGTCCGGACTCTTGCTCGGCCAGTTGCTGCACAACGCCGGGATCTCCAACATCATCATCGAACGCCAAAGCCCCGACTACGTGTCGAGTCGCATCCGTGCAGGCGTGCTCGAGCAAGGTATGGTCGATCTGTTGAGCAAGGCTGGCGTCAGCCAGCGCATGGAGATCGAAGGCCTGCCCCACACTGGATTCGAACTGGCCTTGAATGGCCGTCGCGTACACATCGACCTGGCCGGCCTGACCGGTGGCAAATCGGTGATGATCTACGGCCAGACCGAAGTCACCCGCGACTTGATGGCGGCGCGCCAGGCGGTCGGCGCCCAAACGGTATATGAAGCCAGTGACGTGCAGTTGCACGACATGAAAGACGAACAGCCCTATGTGACTTTCATAAAGGACGGCGAAACCTGTCGCCTGGACTGCGACTATATTGCCGGGTGCGACGGCTACCATGGCATCGCCCGGCAATCGATCCCGGCCGGGGTGCTGCAGACCTTCGAGCGCGTCTATCCATTCGGCTGGCTGGGTATCCTCGCCGATACGCCACCCGTCAACGAAGAACTGGTGTACGCCACCCACGAACGGGGGTTCGCCCTGTGCAGCATGCGCTCGCCCACCCGCACCCGTTATTACGTGCAGGTGGACGCCGAAGAGAAAGTCGAGGACTGGTCGGATGAGCGCTTCTGGAACGAACTCAAGGCGCGTCTGCCAGCAGAACTGGCCGAGCGTCTGGTGACCGGCCCCTCGATCGAGAAGAGCATCGCGCCGCTGCGCAGCTTCGTCGTCGAGCCCATGCAATACGGCAAGCTGTTTCTGGTGGGAGACGCGGCCCATATCGTCCCGCCGACCGGTGCCAAGGGCTTGAACCTGGCCGCCAGCGATGTCAGCACCCTGTTCGACATCTTCTGCAAGGTCTATCAAAACGGCCGTACCGACCTGCTGGAGCGCTACTCGGCCATCTGCCTGCGTCGCGTCTGGAAGGCGGAGCGGTTTTCCTGGTGGATGACGTCGATGCTTCACCGTTTTCCGGACGCTGACGCCTTTACACAGCGCATCCAGCAGACCGAACTGGATTACTTCGTCAGCTCTGCCGCTGGCCGCACCACCATCGCCGAAAACTACGTGGGGCTGCCGTACGAGGCGGTGGATCCTGCAAACGACTGAATGTGTTGACCGACAAACGCAAAACGCCGCCCGCTGAGGACTCAGCAGGCGGCGTTTTCGTGATAAAAGGCAGGCTCTGGCGCAAATTGTTACATCTGGAAAAAAACATTCATTTGCGTAACGATGGGGACAATCGCAGCATGTCGAGCGCTGTATCCACCAATCGCTCCGCCTCGACATACAAATCATAGCTTTCGGGCAGCAGCAACCATTGCGCAATGCTGCCGTCGATAAAGGCATGCAGGTTCAACGCCGCGCGTGCCGTGTCCAGGCCCTGCGGCAATTGGCCGCGATTCACCGCATTGCGCAAAGATAGATCAATGCGCACATTACAGTCTGCGCTGACTTCGCGGCGCTGCCGGCGCAAGTCGCACATTTCATCGGTGAACTCGCACTTATGAAACAAGATTTCGTTGATACGTCGGGTCTGAGGGTCCATGGCGATCTGTTGAAACAATTGCACCAGCAGCTTGCGCATGCATCCCAGCGGGTCAAGCTCCTGCTCATTCTCACTGGCGCGTGCCAGTTCATCCAGCGGCTCGTGCAAACTGTCGAGCATCGCCTGCACCAGATCCGCCTTGTTGCTGAAGTGCCAATAGATGGCGCCGCGCGTGACACCCGCCACGGCAGCGATATCTGCCAACGTCGTGCGCGCGACACCACGGTCGTAGAACGCCTTTTCTGCCGCTTCGAGAATTTGCCGGCGAGTTTCCAGCGCTTCCTCTTTGGTACGACGAACCATGGCAGTAAAACCTCGATCAGGATATCTCGGGCGGACCTTGAAGCGCCCTGAGACTGGAACCGGGTGAGCCATTGTTGCGCTTTCTTCCCGGGCTTTTTGAACAAGCAGTTATGGCGGAAGGTTGTAGCCAATAAAGGTGTTTACAAACAGCCGTGAACGTAAGTATATTCGTTAGTAAGCTACATATCTAGTCGAAACATTTTTTTACTTAATTCCACTATCCTATGAGCCCCCCTGCGTGCTCATGACCGAGGATCTTCATGCAATTCAAGCCAGCTGTTACCGCCTTGGTATCCGCCATCGCCCTGGCCTCCGTGCTCAGTGGCTGTAAGAAGGAAGAAGCGGCCGCCCCCGGCCCCGCTCCTGCTCCTCAGGTCGGCGTGGTTACCCTGCAACCCCAGTCCTACACCCTGACCAGCGATCTGCCAGGCCGCACTACGGCATACCGCGTCGCCGAGGTCCGCCCGCAGGTCGATGGCATCATCCTCAAGCGCCTGTACACCGAAGGTACCGACGTCAAGGAAGGTCAGCAGCTCTATCAGATCGATCCGGCGACCTACGAAGCCACCCTGGCAAGCGCGCAAGCCAGCCTGCAGGCAGCCAAGTCCCTGACCGATCGCTACAAGCAGTTGATCGATGAACAGGCCGTGAGCCGTCAGGAATACGACAACGCACGCAGCACCTCCCTGCAAGCCGAAGCCACCCTGCGTACCGCACAGATCAATGTGCGCTACACCAAGGTGCTGGCGCCTATTTCCGGGCGCATCAGCCGCTCCGCCGTGACCGAAGGCGCGCTGGTGACCAACGGGCAGACCACCGCATTGGCGACCATACAACAGCTGGATCCGATCTACGTTGACGTGACTCAATCCAGCACAGCCATGCTCAAGCTGCGCCGTGCATTGGCCAGCGGCCAGTTGCAGAAAGCCGGGGCAAACGGTGCGAAGATCAAGCTGACCCTCGAAGATGGCAGTGAGTACGGCCAGGACGGCACTCTGGAGTTCTCCGAAGTCTCGGTAGACCAGACCACCGGCTCCGTGACTCTGCGCGCCAAGTTCCCAAATCCGGACCACCAGTTGCTGCCAGGCATGTTCGTCCATGCACGCCTGCAAACCGGCGTAGCGGCCCAGGCCCTGCTGGTACCGCAGCAAGCGGTCACCCACGACATCCGCGGTATTCCGACCGCGATGGTGGTGAACAAGGACAACAAGGTCGAGGCGCGTGAGCTGCAGGCCACCCAGACCGCCGGTACGTTCTGGCTGGTGGACAAGGGCCTCAACGCGGGCGACCGCGTCATCACCGAAGGCCTGCAATACGTCAAGCCTGGTGCTGAAGTGAAGGCCACCGAAGCCACCAATGCCAAGGCAGCCACCCCCGCAGACGCTAATGGCGTCGGCGGCCAAGGGAAGTAAACCATGTCGAAATTCTTTATCGACCGCCCCATCTTTGCCTGGGTGATCGCGCTGGTGATCATGTTCGTGGGGGGGATCTCGATCTTCAACCTACCGATCAACCAGTACCCGTCGATCGCGCCGCCGGCGATTGCGATCCAGGTCACCTACCCGGGCGCCTCGGCGCAAACCGTGCAGGACACCGTGGTTCAGGTCATCGAGCAGCAGCTCAACGGTATCGACAACCTGCGTTACGTATCGTCGGAAAGTGACAGCGATGGCAGCATGACCATCACCGCCACCTTCAACCAGGGCACCAACCCCGACATCGCCCAGGTCCAGGTGCAGAACAAACTCAACCTGGCTACCCCACTGTTGCCGCAGGAAGTACAGCAGCAGGGCATCCGAGTCACCAAGGCAGTGAAAAACTTCCTGTTGGTGATCGGCTTGGTGTCTACCGACGGCGCCATGACCAAGGACGATCTGTCCAACTACATCGTTTCCAACATCCAGGACCCGATCTCGCGCACCAACGGCGTGGGTGACTTCCAGGTGTTCGGTTCTCAGTACGCTATGCGTATCTGGCTCGACCCGGCCAAGCTGAACAACTATCAGCTAAACCCAGGCGATGTCTCGACGGCCATTACTGCGCAGAACGTGCAGGTTTCGTCCGGCCAGATCGGCGGCCTGCCTGCCGTGCCAGGCCAGCAGTTGAACGCAACCATCATCGGCAAGACCCGTCTGCAGACTGCCGACCAGTTCAAGAACATCTTGCTCAAGGTCAATCCTGATGGCTCCCAAGTGCGCGTCAAGGATGTCGCCGACGTAGCCCTGGGCGGCCAGAACTACGCTGTCGATGCGCAGTACAACGGCAAGGCCGCCTCCGGTATGGCGATCAAGCTGGCCCCGGGTGCCAACGCCCTGGACACCGCCGCAGCGATCCGCAAGACCATTGCTACCCTCGAACCGTTCTTCCCGCCAGGCATGAAAGCGGTTTATCCGTATGACACCACGCCAGTGGTCAAAGAATCGATCACCGGTGTAGTGGAAACCCTGGTCGAGGCGATCATCCTGGTGTTCCTGGTGATGTACCTGTTCCTGCAGAACCTGCGTGCCACCCTCATCACCACCATGACTGTACCGGTGGTATTGCTGGGTACCTTCGGGATTCTCGCGGCAGCGGGCTTCACCATCAACACCCTGACCATGTTCGGCATGATTCTGGCCATCGGTCTATTGGTGGACGACGCCATCGTGGTGGTGGAAAACGTCGAACGGGTCATGGCAGAGGAGCACATGACGCCCAAGGAGGCCACCAAGAAGTCCATGGGGCAGATCCAGGGGGCGCTGGTCGGTATTGCCATGGTGCTCTCGGCAGTACTGCTGCCAATGGCGTTCTTCGGTGGTTCCACCGGTGTAATCTACAAACAGTTCTCGATCACCATCGTTTCGGCGATGGCGCTGTCGGTGCTGGTTGCACTGATCTTCACCCCGGCGCTGTGCGCCACCATGCTCAAGCCCATCGATGCAGACAAACACGGCCAACCCAAACGTGGCTTCTTCGGCTGGTTCAACCGCATGTTCGACCGCGGTGTAGACCACTACGAAGGCGGCGTGAAGAAGATCGTTACCCACCGCATCCCGGCCTTCCTTGTGTATGCGGGCATTTTCGGCGCGATGATCTACCTGTTCACCATCATCCCGGCAGCCTTCCTGCCCGATGAAGACCAAGGTGTGATCTTCGCCCAGGTGCAAACGCCTGCCGGTTCCTCGGCCGAGCGCACCCAGCAGCAATTGGACAAGATGCGCGAGTATCTGCTCGATGAAAAGAACGGCGAAGGCAAGGCAGTAGGGTCGGTATTTACCGTCAACGGCTTCAACTTCGCCGGTCGAGGCCAGAGCTCGGGCCTGGCATTCGTGTTGCTCAAGCCATGGGAAGACCGCGACTCCACAATGAGCGTGTTCGAAGTTGCCAAACGCGCGCAGCAGAAGTTCTTCTCCTTCCGCGACTCCATGATGTTTGCCGTGGTACCGCCTTCGGTACTGGAACTGGGTAACGCGACCGGTTTCGACTTCTACCTGCAGGATCAAGGTGGCGTCGGCCATGAAAAGCTCATGGAAGCGCGTAACCAGTTCCTCGGCATGGCGGCCCAGAGCAAGATCCTGGCCGCGACCCGTCCGAACGGCTTGAGCGACGAGCCGCAATACCAGCTTGAACTCGACGATGAGAAAACCCGCGCCTTGGGCCTCTCCATTGCCGACATCAACACCACCATCTCTACCGCGCTGGGTAGCTCCTATGTCAACGACTTCATCGACCGCGGTCGGGTCAAGAAGGTTTACGTGCAGGGCATTGCAAGCGCGCGCATGAGCCCGGAAGACCTCGACAAGTGGTACGTGCGCAACTCGTCCGGGACCATGGTGCCTTTCTCCGCGTTCGCTACCGGCAAGTGGGTCTACGGCTCGCCGAAACTGGAGCGTTACAACGGTGTAGCGGCGGTCGAGATTCTAGGTTCGCCGGCAGCGGGCTACAGTACGGGTCAGGCCATGGATGAAGTCGAAGCCATCGCCAAGAAACTCCCAGCCGGTATCGGTTACTCGTTCACCGGTCTGTCCTACGAGGAAAAACTCTCAGGTTCGCAGACGCCGGTACTGTATTCGATCTCCATCCTGATGGTGTTCCTCTGCCTCGCGGCCCTGTATGAAAGCTGGTCGATTCCGATCGCGGTCATCCTCGTGGTACCACTAGGTGTGGTCGGTGCATTGATCGCCACTCACCTGCGCGGGCTGTCCAACGATGTGTTCTTCCAGGTGGGCCTGCTGGTGACGGTGGGGCTGGCGGCGAAAAACGCCATCCTGATCGTCGAGTTCGCCAAAGAACTGCACGAACAGGGCAAGGGCTTGGTCGAGTCGGCCGTCGAGGCCTGCCGCATGCGGCTTCGCCCGATTGTGATGACGTCCATGGCGTTCATCCTCGGCGTTGTGCCACTGGCCATCTCCAGTGGCGCCGGCTCAGGCAGCCAGCACGCCATCGGTACCGGTGTGATCGGCGGTATGCTCACAGCCACTACCTTGGCGATCTTCTGGGTGCCGATGTTCTTCGTGGCCGTGTCGTCGCTCTTCAAGGGCAAGGACAAAGACAAAGCGCCAAAGAACCAAATTTCACACGATGAGGCTGGCCAATGAGCAAGTCACTGATCTCCATCGCGGTGACCGCCGTCATCCTCAGCGGATGCTCGTTGATCCCCGATTACAAGACGCCGCAGTCACCGGTCGTCAATCAGTACCCGCAAGGGCCGGCGTACGCGCCTGCCCAGGCGGCCAACGTCGCCGCCGCCGAGCAGGGCTGGCGGCAGTTTTTCCGCGACCCGGCGCTGCAGCAACTGATCCAGGTGGCACTGACCAACAACCGCGATCTCAAGGTCGCGGCACTGAACGTCGAGGCCTTCCAGGCTCAGTACCGCATTCAGCGTGCTGACCTGTTCCCGGCCATCGCCGGTACGGTCACGGGGACGCGTCAGCGTACGCCAGCTGACCTGAGCATCTCGCAACAGACCACCACCAGCGGCAGCTACTCGGCCCAAGTGGGCATTTCGTCTTACGAGCTGGATTTGTTTGGCCGGGTTCGCAGCCTGACGGAGCAAGCGTTGCAGAGCTACTTCTCCACCGAAGAAGCACGCCGCTCCACGCAGATCAGCCTGGTGGCCAGCGTGGCCACGGCGTATATGACCTGGGAGGCCGACCGCGAACTGCTGAAGCTGACTCAGGACACCCTCAAGACGTACGAAGAAAGTCTGCGCCTGACCTCGCGCAGCAGCGAAGTCGGCGTGTCTTCGGCGCTGGATCTGGCCCAGGCGCGGACTTCGGTCGAGAGTGCCCGTGCTTCCTTGGCGCGCTACCAGCGCCAGGTCGCTCAGGACGAAAACGCTCTGGTGCTGCTGCTGGGCACCGGGCTGCCGGCCAATCTGGCGCCGAACCAGCCTCTGGACGGCGACATGCTGACCGAAGTGCCAGCAGGCCTGCCTTCGGACCTGCTGACTCGTCGTCCGGACATTCTCCAGGCCGAGTACACCCTGAAGGCGTCCAACGCCAATATCGGTGCAGCACGCGCGGCGTTCTTCCCGAGCATCACCCTGACCGCAGGCGCCGGTTCGTCCAGCGCCGAGTTGGGCAACCTGTTCAAGGGTGGCCAAGGCAGTTGGTCGTTCACGCCGACCATTAACGTGCCAATCTTCTACTTTGGCCAGCTCGAAGCGAATCTGGATTACGCCAAGCTGCAAAAAGACATCAACGTCGCCAACTACGAGAAAGCCATCCAGACCGCCTTCCAGGAAGTCTCGGACGGCTTGACCGCACGCAAGACTTACAACGATCAGTTGCAAGCCCAGCGTGATTTCGTCCAGGCCAACCAGGATTACTACCGCCTGGCCGAGCGTCGTTATCGTATCGGTGTGGACAGCAACCTGACCTTCCTCGATGCCCAGCGCTCGCTGTTCAGTGCCCAACAGACACTGATTACCGATCGCCTGTCGCAACTGAGTGCCGAGATCACGCTTTACAAAGCACTGGGCGGAGGCTGGGTCGAACAGACCGGGCAACCGATTCAGGCAGCTGATGGCAAGCCGCCAAAGACCTGATAACGGCCTTTGCGGACTAAAAAAGCCCACCTTCTGGTGGGCTTTTTTTCGCTTGTACGATGATCATCCTTCAATTGATAGCAGTTCTAACGTGGCTGAAACGTTATCGCTATAGGCAAACCAACGGGACTTTAGTAAAAACTGGACGCCGCCAGATTCCCCTGCTACAAATTCAACTTCGCTACCTGTACGACAACTTGACACAAAATTAACCAAACAGTTAGTGTTCGCTTATCGCCCAGATTCCGATGCGGCGAATTGACCCACTCCGGGTCGAGATTGCACCATCCGCTTACCGAAACATCCTCCTGTACCTTCGCGGAGCAGAGGTTAAAGAAAACGTCGGACCATACGATAACCAACAATAAATAACAAAAGGTTGAGCCCCATGTCCATGCGCACTCCCCTACTCGATTGATCTCTTCAAGATGCGCCGGCGTTTTGCGCTGACGGCATCCGAACGACTGAACATCACGATTGCGACATTGACGTTGCGGCTTGCGCCTGCATTCAGATCACCAAAAGAGCACACAATAAAAATGAGCAAACACACACGCAAACACCACGTTACCCTCAGCCTCCTGACGCTGGCGACACTGGGCGCCGGCGCTCCGAGCTTCGCTGACGACGCCCATGGCTTCGTCGAAGATGCCAAGGTCAACCTCAACCTGCGCAATTTCTATTTCAACCGCAACTTCGTTGATAACGGCAAATCGGTCGTCGTGCCAGGCGCGACCCACCGCGGCGCGGCAGACGAATGGACACAAAGCTTCATCCTCGATGCCAAGTCCGGTTTCACTAACGGCTTGGTGGGCTTTGGTGTCGACGTACTGGGCTTGATGTCATACAAGCTTGATGGCGGCAGAGGCACCTACGGCTCGCAACTGCTGCCGGTGCATGACAACAACACGCCGGCCGACTCATTCGGACGACTGGCGATCGCCGGCAAGGCGAAAATCTCCAAGACCGAACTGAAAATCGGCGAATGGATGCCAGTGCTGCCGATCGTCCGTGCTGACGACGGCCGTTCGCTGCCTCAGACATTGAAAGGCGGGCAACTGACCTCCAAGGAGATCAAGGACGTGACCCTCTATGCGGGTCAGTTCAGCGGCAACAGCCAGCGTAACGATGCCAGCATGGAGCGCCTGTCGCTCAATACCGCCGGGACCACGATCCACGGCAAACCAAGCATCAGCGGCGACCACTACAACTTTGCCGGCGCCGAGTACACCTTCAACGACAAACGTACCTTGGTGGGGGCCTGGTACGGTCAGCTGGAAGATATCTACCACCAGAAATACTTCCAGGTCCTGCACTCGCAACCGATCACCGACAACATCACTGCGGGCGCCAACCTCGGTTACTTCATCGGTGATACCGATGGCTCGGGTCTGGCAGGCGATCAGGACAACCGCACCATGTCCGGGCTGTTCTCGCTCAAGGTCGGCTTCAACACCTTCTACGTCGGCTTGCAAAAAGTCATGGGCGAAGCCGCCTGGCAGCGCATTGCCGGCACCAGCGGCGGCACTTTGGCGAACGACAGCTACGGCTGGAGTTACGAGCTCAAGGACGAGAAGTCCTGGCAGGTCCGCCATGACTACAACTTCGCCGGCCTCGGCGTACCGGGCCTGACCTTGATGAACCGCTTTATCGAAGGCTCCAACGTGCACTCCAACGGCGTCACCGATGGTGAAGATCGCGGCCGCGAAACCGAGGTCGCGTACGTGCTGCAAAGTGGTACCTTCAAGAACCTGTCGCTGCGCTGGAGGAACTCCAGCCTGCGCCGCAACTATGGCAACACCAACAGCTTCGACGAGAACCGGGTGATCATCCAGTATCCGATTTCGTTCCTGTAAACACCCAGACTGCATGAACAAGAACCCCCGCACTCAGCGGGGGTTCTGGTTAATGCAGACAAAAAATCAGCCCTCGCGGGACTCGACACCCAGTTCGTCCCACACCGATTCAGCCAGGTGGAACGTCGCGTTGGCGGCCGGGATACCACAGTAGATCGCGCTCTGCATCAGCACTTCCTTGATCTCGGCACGGGTCACGCCATTGTTGGCAGCAGCGCGCAGATGCAGCTTGAGTTCGTCATTGCGGTTCATGCCGATCAACATGGCGATGGTGATCAGACTGCGGGTGTGACGCGGCAGGCCCGGGCGCGTCCAGATATCACCCCAGGCGTGGCGGGTGATCATTTCCTGGAACTCCGAGTTGAACTCGGTGAGGTTCTTCAGACTGCGATCCACATGGGCTTCGCCCAGCACCGCGCGACGCACTTGCATGCCGGCTTCGTAACGTTCTTTCTCGTCCACAACGGACCTCCCAGATAGTCTTTTAAAGGCTCTTGCTCAGCAGGAATTCGATCACGCGCTGACTGAACGCATCGCCCGCCTGCACGTTGGACAGATGTGCCGCGTGGAATTCGGTGTATTCGGCGCCCTTCACGTGCTCCTGGATGAACAGGCTGCCAGCGGGTGGCGTCACCGCGTCTTCGGTACCAGCGATCACCAGCAGCGGCACCTTGATAGCACCCAGTTGCTCGCGGAAATCAGCATCGCGCACCGCACCGCAGTTGGCCGCATAGCCCTCGGGGTTGGTCGAGGCCAGCATATCGGTAATGCGCGTGGCCTGGTCCGGATGAGCCTCGGCGTAGTCTGCGGTGAACCAGCGGGCGATGGAGGCATCGCGCAGGCCGACCATGGCGGCCTCACGATCGCGCAGGACCATCTCGATACGCGGATTCCAGATGTCCGGCGTGCCGATCTTGGCGGCCGTGTTGCACACTACCAGACGACGCAGGCGCGCGCCGGCATTGATGCCCAGCCACTGCCCGATCAGTCCGCCCATGGACAGACCACAGAAATGTGCCCGGTCGATGTTCAGCGCGTCGAGCAGCGCCAGTACGTCCTTGCCCAGTTGCTCGATGCTGTATGGCCCCGGCGTGACCAGCGACTGGCCATGGCCGCGAGTGTCGTAGCGCAGCACGCGAAAATGCTGGGTCAGGGCCGGGATCTGGGTGTCCCACATGTGCAAGTTGGTGCCCAACGAGTTGGACAACACCAGCACTGGCGCGTCGCTCGGGCCATCGAGCTGGTAGTTCAGTTCGCCATCGGCGAGTTGTACGCTTCCCACGGGCAGTCTCCTTCACGCATTGATCAGGCGTGGTTTGAGTGTTCGAAACGGATGTGCTCGGCCACCGCACGCTCGACCCAGACTTGCGCCTGACCGAGGTAGTGGGCCGGATCCAGCAGGCGGTCCAGTTCGCTGGCCGACAATTCGGCGGTGACCTGAGCATCGTCGCCCAGCACCGCACGCAGGTGTCGACCTTCGGCCACTGCGCGCTTGCAGCACTGCTCCAGCAGGTGGTGGGCGGTGTCACGCCCCAGGCGCTGGGCGAGGACGATACTGACCGCTTCGGCCAGCACCAGCCCCTGCGTCAGGTCGAGGTTCTTGGCCATGCGCGCGGCGTCCACTTCCAGCCCCTTGGCAAACAGCAGGGCCTGCTGCAGCGCGCCCGAGACCAGGCAGCAGATCTCCGGCAGGGTGTCCCATTCGGCGTGCCAAAGACCGAGGCTGCGCTCGTGCTCCTGGGGCATGGCGGCGAACATGGTCGAGACCAGCCCCGGCACCCGGCTGGCGGCGCCGATCAGCACCGCGGCGCCGACCGGATTGCGTTTGTGCGGCATGGTCGACGAGCCGCCCTTGCCCGGCGCCGAGGGCTCGAACACTTCGGCGGCCTCGGTCTGCATCAGCAAGCTGACATCACGACCCAGCTTGCCGAGGCTGCCGGCGATCAGCCCAAGCACCGCAGCGAACTCCACCAGGCGATCGCGCTGGGTGTGCCAAGGTTGCTCGGGCAAGCTCAGATCCAGCGTGCGTGCCAGCGCTTCGGCGATCGGCAGGGCATTGTCGCCCAGCGCCGCGAGGCTGCCCGAGGCGCCACCGAACTGCAGCACCAGCAGGCGCGGCTTGATTTCACCCAGGCGCTCGCGGTGACGCGTGACAGCCCCCAGCCAACCGGCGATCTTCATCCCCAAGGTCACTGGCGTGGCATGCTGCAGCCAGGTACGCCCGGCCATGGGTGTGGCGGCATAGCGTTGCGCCTGCGCAGCCAGCACGGTGGCCAACTCGCCAAGGTCGGCTTCCAGCAGCGCCAGCGCAGCGCGCAGTTGCAGCACCAGACCGCTGTCCATCACGTCCTGACTGGTAGCGCCCAGGTGCACGAAACGCTCGGCGCCGGCGTCCTTTTCGGCGATTCGCTTGCCGAGCATCTTCACCAGTGGAATAGCAGAGTTGCCGGCACTGACGATCGCCTCGCCCAGTGCCTCGAAATCGTAGAGGCCGGCGTCGCACGCCGCCTCGATAGAAGCCACGGCCTCACTGGGGATCACCCCCACCTCGGCTTCGGCGCGCGCCAGACCGGCCTCGAAATCCAGCATGCCCTGAACCCGCCCGCGGTCGGAAAATACCTCGCGCATGTCGCGGCGGGTGAAGTAGGCATCGAACAACTGGTTGCTCGGTCTGTCGCTCATAACTCAACCTCTCAAGGCGCGCCCGACTATCGGGTGCGCGGATGGATCAATGATCCTGGTGCAGGTACTTGGGCTCTTTGGGCAAGCGCAGGCTGAACAGGAAAGCAATCACCATCATCACTGTCACGTACCAGTAGAAGGTGTTTTCGCTGCCCCCGGCCTTGAGCTGCAGGGCGACGTATTCTGCCGAGCCACCGAAGATCGCGTTGGCTACCGCGTAGGCCAGGCCGACCCCGAGCGCACGTACTTGCGGCGGGAACATCTCGGCTTTGACCAGGCCGCTGATCGAGGTATAGAGGCTGACGATGGCCAGTGCCAGGGTGATCAGCACGAATGCCAGGAACGGACTGGTCACGGTTTTCAACGCAATCAGGATCGGGAACACGCACAGCGCGCCCAACGCACCGAACCACAGCATGGATTTACGTCGGCCAATCCTGTCGGCCAGCATGCCGAACAACGGCTGCATGCACATATAGCAGAACAGTGCGCCGGTCATGATGTAGCTGGCGGTCTTGGCGTGCATGCCCGCCGTGTTGACCAGGTACTTCTGCATGTACGTGGTGAAGGTGTAGAAAATCAGCGAGCCACCGGCGGTGTAGCCGAGCACGGTGATGAAGGCCGCGGTGTGATTCTTGAACAGACTGGCAATGCTGCCGGCGTCCTTGTCGGCGCGGGTTTCGGCGGTGCTGGTTTCTTCAAGCGTGCGACGCAGCAGCAGCGAGATCACTGCGGCAACGGCACCGACCACGAACGGAATGCGCCAGCCCCAGGCCTTCAGTTCGGGCTCGTCGAGAAACTGCTGGAGGATCACCACCGTCAGCACCGCCAGCAACTGGCCGCCGATCAGGGTCACGTATTGGAACGAGGCGAAGAAGCCGCGCTGGCCACGCAATGCCACTTCACTCATGTAGGTGGCGGTGGTGCCATATTCACCGCCCACCGACAGCCCCTGGAACAGGCGCGCCAGCAGCAGGATGATCGGCGCCCATACGCCGATGTTGGCGTAGGTCGGCAAGAAGGCAATGACCAACGAGCCGAAGCACATCATCAGCACCGAGATCATCATCGAGTTCTTGCGCCCGTGCTTGTCGGCCACACGGCCAAACAGCCAGCCGCCAATGGGCCGCATCAAAAAGCCTGCGGCGAACACACCGGCGGTGTTTACCAGCTGAACCGTCGGGTTGTCGGAAGGGAAAAACGCAGGGGCGAAATAAATGGCGCAGAAGGCGTAGACGTAAAAGTCGAACCACTCCACCAAGTTGCCCGAAGAGGCACCGACGATAGCGAAGATGCGCTTCTTGCGCTCCTCTCCCGTGTAATGAGTTGTTGTCATTTTTTGCTCACTCGTTGAGGGTACTAACGGTTTAGACACATACCGTAACATCCTCATGGCACAAGGCAATTACCCAAACCCGTTTCTGCCTTGCGTGGAGGCACAAAAGGGTTTGGGTGATCGACTAGCTCACCCTGGTTTAGCTGGGGTGAACACACCAGTGCCTGATGGCACCGGCATTGTTGCTGCTTGTTGTCGGGTGATTTCAAGGGCCTCTTCGCGAGCAAGCTTTGCTCCCACAGTGGCCTGTCGCCTGTGGGAGCAGGCTAGCCCGCGAAGAGGTCAGCCCTGCCACCCAAAAATTCAAACCCGTTCGATCGCCAGCGCCAAGCCCTGGCCAACGCCGACGCACATAGTCGCCAGGCCTTTCTTGCCGCCAGTTTTTTCCAGGTGATGCAAGGCAGTGAGGATCAACCGCGCGCCGCTCATGCCCAACGGGTGGCCCAAAGCGATGGCGCCGCCATTCGGGTTGACCTGCGGCGCATCGTCGGCCAGGCCCAGGCCACGCAGTACGGCCAGGCCTTGGCTGGCGAAGGCCTCATTGAGTTCGATGACGTCAAAGTCGCTGACCGCCAGACCGAGGCGCTCAGTGAGCTTGAGCACTGCTGGCACCGGGCCGATGCCCATGACTCGCGGGGCGACTGCAGCGCTGGCCATGCCGAGGACCCGAGCTCGTGCGGTCAAGCCATGTTTTTTCACCGCTTCTGCCGACGCGAGGATCATCGCCGCAGCACCGTCATTCACACCCGAGGCGTTGCCAGCGGTGACGGTCTTGTCGGCACCATTGACGGGCTTGAGCTTGGCCAGGGTCTCGAGGCTGGTATCAGCCCGTGGATGCTCGTCCGTGTCGACGATGGTTTCACCCTTTTTATGGGCGATACGCACCGGCACGATCTCTTCGGCAAAAAAGCCCGCTGCCTGAGCAGCGGCGGTACGCTGCTGGCTGCGCAGGGCGAAGGCGTCCTGATCGGCGCGCGAAACCTGGTAATCGTCGGCGACGTTGTCGGCGGTCTGCGGCATGGCGTCGACACCATACTGGGCCTTCATCAGCGGGTTGACGAAGCGCCAGCCGATGGTGGTGTCTTCGAGCTTCATGTTGCGCGAAAACGCCGCGTCGGCCTTGCCCATCACGAACGGCGCACGGGACATCGATTCCACGCCGCCGGCAATCGCCAGCTCCATCTCGCCACAGGCGATGGCGCGGAAGGCGGTGCCGACGGCATCCATGCCCGAGGCGCACAGGCGATTGAGGGTCACACCCGGGATGCTCTCCGGCAGACCAGCGAGCAAGGCGGCCATGCGCGCGACGTTGCGGTTGTCTTCACCGGCCTGGTTGGCGCAGCCGAAGAACACTTCATCCACCTGATCCCATTGCACCGAGGGGTTGCGCTCGATCAGCGCCTTGATCGGTGCCGCAGCCAGGTCATCGGCACGCACGCCGGACAGACCACCGCCGAAGCGACCGATAGGGGTACGAATGGCATCGCAGATAAAGACATCACGCATCATGCTTCTCCTGGTACTGGGCCTTCACAGGCCTGAGGCAGATTAGACAGTGCAGAATAAAAAAGGCGCGAGGCATGCGCCGCAAAGTGCAGCAGAGTAAGCGTCTCCCGCACGGCAAACAATCCGATAATCGACTATCGGTTCGATTATCGAACAAAGATGCTCAGGTTGCATCGGCGTGGCTGACCATCCCTTTGATGACTACGGCGCTGCAAGCCACCGCAGCGGGCACGACCAAGGCAGTGAGTACTTGCTCGAAATTCCAGCCCAGACCTAATAGCGTAGCGCCGATCCAGGCCCCGAGAATGGCGCCGAAGCGTCCGATACCGAGCATCCACGATACGCCCGTGGCACGGCCCTGGGTCGGGTAGAAGCGCGCCGCCAGCGATGGCATCGCCGACTGTGCACCGTTGACGCACATCCCGGCGACCAGCACCAGAGTGGCCAGCACCGTGATGTGACCCAGGCTCTGACCCACGGCGTAGGCAAATACCCCGGCCAGCAGATAGAACGTGCCGATGACCTTGTGCGGATTGAAGCGGTCCATGGCCCAGCCCACGCCCACCGCACTCAGCACGCCGCCGAACTGGAACAAGGCGCCGATGAAGGCCGCCTGTTCCATGCTTGCGCCGTTGTCGCGCATCAGCGTCGGCAGCCAGCTGGTCAGCAGATAGACGATCACCAGGCCCATGAAATACGTCAGCCACAGCAGCAGGGTGCCGGTGCTGTAGGTGCCCGAGAAGATCACCGCCAACACGTTGCGCGATTTTACCGTCTGCTGCTCCGGCACACTGAAGCTGCCGGCCTGTGCCACCTGGACGGGCTCGATAGGCGCCAGCACCTGGCGCACCTTGTCGGTGCCGCGATTGCGCACCACCAGAAAACGCGCCGACTCCGGCAGCCAGAACAACAGCACCACGCACAGGATCAACGGCAGGATGCCGCCAATCAGTAACAGCGCGTGCCAGCCAAAGGCGGGAATCAACTTGGCGGAGATAAACCCGCCACCGGCCATCCCCAGATTGAAGCCGCAGAACATACTGGTCACCAACAGCGACTTCTTGCGTTCCGGGGTGTATTCAGACAACAGCGTAGTGGCGTTGGGCATACCCGCCCCCAGGCCAAGCCCGGTGAGGAAGCGCAGGATGAGCAGTTCCTGGACATTGCCACTGAACGCCGAGGCCAGACTGAACACGCCGAATACCAGCACCGCACCGACCAATACACCTTTGCGCCCGAAGCGGTCGGCCAACGGCCCGGAACCCAAGGCGCCGAACACCATGCCGATCAGCGCGGCACTCATCACCGGCCCCAGGCTCGCGCGATCTATCCCCCAGTCCTGGGACAACGCAGGCGCGATGAAACCCATGGCCGCGGTGTCCAGGCCATCGAGAAAAACGATCAGGAAACACAAGATGACCACTCGCCACTGGTAGCGAGAGATCGGGCTGGCATTGATGAAGGACTGTACGTCGAGGCACTGTCCGACTATGTTTTCGGGACTGTTCATGGTTTTTATCCGTTTTATAGTGTGACGCACAGGGCGTCCGTACCGAGCATGGCGCGGCACAGGTGTTGCGATGCAAAGGCTTTGATCAGCGCTCTTGGAAACCGAAATCAGGTGTACGTGGGCGATGCACGTGCTGGAGATGGGTCATGGTGGCCTTGCCTCTCGCTCATTATTATTGTGGATCGCGGGGGACCGATCCGTGGCGAGGACATTAATGAGCCGGGCTCGTGGCCGTCAATTCGACAAACGCATATCCGTGCGTTTATCGGACATTAATCGTTGGCCGGCCTGTCATAGCGATGCTGCGTGTCGAATTGCGGCCTGTTGACGGAGCCCCTATCTGAACAGCTGCGCACTCAGTTCGCGGCTGGCGCTCAGCAGAATCGGCAAGAAGCGGGTTTCCAGTTCACTGCGCGGAACCCGTCCGGCATGGGTGCTCACATTCAGCGCTGCAAGTACCTGACCAGACGCGTCATACACCGGCACCGCAATCGAGCGAAGACCTTGTTCGAGCTCTTGGTCAACGATGCACCACCCCTGCTCGCGCACTTGCTGCAGACAGGCGAACAGCGCCTCGGGGTCGGTCAGGGTACGACTGGTCTTGGGCTGCAATTCAACATTGTTCAAATATTCCTGCAGGGTTGCGTCATCCAGCGCCGACAGCAGGATGCGCCCCATGGACGTGCAATAGGCCGGCAGACGCCCACCCACCGAGAGGTCCACCGAAATCAATCGCTGGGTAGTGGCGGAACGCGCTATATAAAGAATGTCGTCGCCTTCGAGCGTGGCCATGTTGCAGGCTTCGTGCAGTTGCTCGCTGGTGCGATCCAGGTACGGCTGCGCCGATACGGCCAATGGCGTCGAAGAGAGGTAGGCATGGCCAAGTGTCAGCACCTTGGGCAGCAGCGAATAGGTGCGCCCGTCGGTGGTGGCGTAGCCAAGTTTGATCAGGGTATGCAGACAGCGGCGCACGGCAGCCCGGGGGATTTCCGTGCGATGGCTGATCTGGGCAATGGTCAGGTGGCGCTTGCGCTCCTGGAAAGCCTGTACCACCGCCAGCCCGCGAGCCAGCGAGGTCATGAAGTCCGGATCGCCGGCAAACGCCTGAATGCGCTTGGCTGCCGAAGCAACGATAGGCGGCGCCAAAGAAGTGAAGGCGCTACGTAATTTGTCGTTCATGCGCAATTCCTGACTGCTCGGATTTGGTCCAGGTGCCGAGTGGCACGTGGCGGCCTTGGGCGATTATCGAACCGCCGACCGATTATCGCAACACCCCCGCGCTGACGACAGGCCACCGGAGCAGAATGCATTTTCCGATGCATGCAACATCTGCTAATAAACTGAAACTTTTAAATACCTTTAACCTCAAACTTTACACGGCAAGGGTTTACGGATTAAGTTATGACATATCCGGCACGCTGAAACAAAATGCAGCGTTTGAATTACCTTCCGAGCCGGTGAGAGGATAGTGTTCCAGTGCGCCCTTGCTATAATCGGCGCCTTGACGAAAGACCCCTGCGATCATCCAATCATCTGCAAAACAGTGGTTATCGCGGGCACGCTCGACCGGTTTGCATGCCGCCCCTCCTGGAAAACGCCAGGATCCGCACATGCCCTATCGGCGGCGACCGACTCTGTCGCTGCGACAGCAATACCTTTGGACGCCGCAGCCCGTGCATCCTCGACCATCCCCTGCCATTAATGCCGCGGGCTGGTCAGGCGCAAGGATAATCCGTCCGAATGGGTCTTATTAATTAATCAGGTAATAACGTGACGAAAGACGAACTGCGCGCAGAACTCGAGCGCCAGGAACAACGTTACAAGGATGTTTACGGCGGTGAAATCACCACTTATGCCGCCCAACCGGACCCAGAGCGTAAACCTTGGCGTAAAAGGGCTACGGTTCAGGATCAAGCCTTCCAGCAGGAACTGCAAAAGATCGAGCTGGAACTCAAGCAAGCGCCTGCGGAAATTGACAATCCGCTCCGATGGTAGCGGGCTTGCGCGGCAGATCTGCCGCCAGCTGACTGCAGTCCGCTGAATACGGGAATATTTTGAAAGCCGTGTAGGCAATCGTGCCTACACTATTTTCATACGATCGTTTGAAAGTGACCCAGCCTGGTCGAGTCCCCGTTTTAAAGGGGGATTCAAGGTAGCAGCATGCCTTGGCCTGCACATCGATGCGGCAGGCGACATCATTCTTGAATATTCGAACCGCTCGAACGGTTGGTCAGTGGTGCATCGAAAGCCAAGGTTTTCTGGCATAATCGCGCCCCCTTTGAACTGGTCACAAAACCTTCATGATCGAATTATTCAGCGGCCTCGACGCCTGGGTGGTGATAAGCCTCATTCTCGCCCTGACGTTCGTCCTCGCCTTCGAGTTCATCAATGGCTTTCATGACACTGCCAACGCGGTGGCCACAGTCATTTATACCAAGGCCATGCCACCACAACTGGCGGTACTCTTCTCGGGGATATTCAACTTCCTCGGCGTATTGCTGGGCGGCGTCGGCGTGGCCTATGCCATCGTCCATCTGCTGCCGGTGGAACTGCTGATCAACGTCAACACCGGCCATGGTCTGGCCATGGTGTTCTCGCTGCTCGCCGCCGCAATCGCCTGGAACCTGGGCACTTGGTACTTCGGCATCCCGTCCTCCAGCTCCCATACGCTGATCGGTTCGATACTGGGAGTGGGCCTTGCCAACGCGTTGCTCAACAACATTCCGTTGGGCGATGGCGTCAACTGGCAGAAGGCTATCGATATCGGTGCTTCGCTGGTGTTTTCGCCGGTGGCCGGCTTCCTGGCCGCTGCCGTGGTGCTGCTGATCCTGAAAAAATGGCGCCCGGCATCCAAGATGCACAAGACCCCGGACCAGCGCAAAAAGCTCGACGACAAGAAGCATCCGCCGTTCTGGAATCGCCTGGTACTGGTAATTTCGGCCATGGCCGTGAGCTTCGTGCACGGTTCCAACGATGGGCAGAAAGGCATCGGCCTGATCATGCTGGTGTTGATCGGTATCGTGCCGAGCCAGTTCGTGCTGGACCTCAACAGCACCACCTATCAGATCGAACGCACCCGCGACGCCACGGCGCACCTGAACCAGTTCTATCAGCGCAACAGTGCCACCCTGGGTGAGTTTCTGGCTCTCGGCAAGGCCTCCGACACTGATCTGCCGGCCCAGTCCAGCTGCAACCCACAGCAGACCGAGCCGACCATCCACGCACTGCTGGGCAACCTCGACGGCGTAGCGGATTACCACACGCTCGCGCCAGAAAAGCGCATCGAAGTGCGTCGCTACCTGCTGTGCCTGGATGACACGGCGAAAAAGGTCAGCAAGCTGAAGGTGCTCGACGCCCGCGAAAAGGCCGACCTCGACAAGCTGCGCAAGGACCTGACCGAAACCACCGAATACGCACCGTTCTGGGTAGTGGTCGCCGTCGCCCTGGCGCTGGGTATCGGTACCATGGTTGGCTGGAAGCGCGTGGTACTGACCATCGGCACCAAGATCGGCAAGCAAGGCATGACCTACTCGCAGGGCATGTCGGCGCAGATCGTCACGGCATCGATGATCGGTCTGGCCAACATCTTCGCCCTCCCCGTGTCGACCACCCATGTGTTGTCGTCCGGGGTAGCCGGGACCATGGTCGCCAACAAGAGCGGCCTGCAGGGCGGCACCATCAAGACCATCCTGCTGGCCTGGGTACTGACCCTGCCAGCCTCGATGGCCCTGGCCGCGGGACTGTTCTGGTTGGCCTCCAAGGTGCTCGGGACCTGACACCCAGCCAGCCTGACAAAAAGCGCCTACGGGCGCTTTTTTCATGCTCCCTGGCAGTGAACGCGCGCAAGCCGTGCTGCACGCGCAACCCCGACTGGGCGAGGATGACGTCGGGCAGATCGCTGGGCGACTGGGTGACGCAAAACACCCCCACGCCTTTGGAGCGGATGACGGTCCTGCCAGTAACGGTCGCGCCGGCGATCAAACCGTGGCGATTGTTCAGGCACATCGCCTGTGCCACCGGGGTTCCATCAAGGTCGGCGCCGCGCAGAAGTTGTGTGCGAGCGGACATGTTTCAAGTCCTTGTTTCCAGCTGATAGAGCCGCCATCGACGCGTGGCGCGCCGCAGCGATGTCGGATTATAGACACAGCCGGGCAGTCCCCTTGGACGTGAGCGTTGTATCATGGCGAACATGTACGTCCGCCGGAGGTCAATCCTGTGGACGCCCCGACTCGAGAGTTTGCCGAACCGTGCTGATGATTCTTCCTCTACTCCCCGCCCTCCCTGCCTGTATGCCGACCGCGCTGACGTCGGTGGCAACCACCGGAACCGTCCCATGAGGCGCCTGCCGTGGTTATTGGTGGCAATCGTCGCTGCGGTACTGATCCCGATGTTGCTGGGTGGCACGGCGATCTTCGCGCGCCTGCGCAGTTTCCCGCTGTCGTGGATGCTCGGCCTGATCGGTATCATCCTCGCCTGCTGGGTCCTCAATACCCTGCGCCTGCGCCTGCTGCTGGGCGATCAACGCGGCCAGGTGACACGTCTGCAGAGCCTGGGCGTGGTGATGTCCGCCGAGTTCGCCTGGTGCGCGACGCCAGCCGGCAGTGGCGGCCCGCTGACCATCATGGCCCTGCTGAGCCGTTACGGCGTGCGACCCGCTCAGGCCAGCGCCGTGTTTGCCATGGATCAACTCAGCGATCTGCTGTTCTTCCTCTGTGCGCTGATCGGCGTGCTGTTCTACGCGCTGGCCCATAGCATCAGCCAAAGCCAGCAGATGATGCTGGTGATCAGCACCTGCCTGGTCGCGGGCAGCTTGGTCGGTTGCGTCGCGCTGGGCGTGTGGCACCGCCAGGTGATGTTGCTGATCGGCCGACTGATGCGCCGGGTAAGGCTCAAATCCTCGACGCGCTGGCGCTGGACGCGCAAATGGCTGCGCTTCATCGCGGCGTTCACCAACGCCCTGAAACTGCCACGCAGCACGCTGATCATGGTGTTCAGCCTGACCTGCGTGCACTGGGGGCTGCGCTACAGCATCCTGTATCTGGCGCTGCAGGGCCTGGGTGTGGATTTTCAGTGGGCGTGGAGCTTTCTGATTCAGATCCTCTCGCTCAGCGCCGGGCAATTCAGCCTGCTGCCCGGCGGTGCCGGCACGGCGGAGCTCACCAGCGCAGCGTTGCTCGCCCCCATGGTCGGCAAATCGACGGCGGCAGCTGCCATCCTGATCTGGCGCAGCGTGACCTATTACTTCTACCTGATCGTCGGGGGGCCAATCTTCGTGCTGATGCTTGGGCGTCCGTTGCTGAGCAAATTGATGGGACGCAAGCGCAGCTAGGCGGCGCTGTCGTCAGTGTCGGCGGGTGCCCGGGGCCGCTGGGTGCGTTCCCAGAGTTCGGCAGCTCCCGGGAAGTCAGTGCCGTCGTCTTCCGAGAGGGACTCGGGGTCGTAACGGCTCAAGCAGCCCTCCCCCAGGGTGGGCGGGGCTTTGAAGGTTGCCTTGTCACGCGGATCACTCATCGCAACCTCCTCGCTTTGAATCGCTTAGAACACCACCGTCTTGTTGCCGTGCACCAGTACACGGTCTTCGAGGTGATAACGCAAGCCGCGCGCCAACACCATCTTCTCCACGTCACGACCAAAGCGGACCATGTCCTCGATGCTGTCACTGTGGCTGACACGCACCACGTCCTGCTCGATGATCGGCCCGGCATCGAGCTCTTCGGTCACGTAGTGGCAAGTCGCGCCAATCAGCTTCACGCCACGCATCGACGCTTGGTGGTATGGCTTGGCACCCACGAACGACGGCAGAAAGCTGTGGTGGATGTTGATGACTTTCTGCGCGTATTCCTGGCATAGCTGTGGCGGTAGTATCTGCATGTAGCGCGCCAGCACCACCACGTCGGCCTGGTGCTCGGCGACACGCCGCGAGACTTCGGCGAAGGCGGGCTGCTTGTCCTTGGGGTCGACGGGAATATGGTAGTAAGGAATGCCATGCCACTCGACCATACTGCGCAGATCGTCGTGGTTGGAAATCACACAGGCGATATCGCAGTCCAGTTCGTCGCTGTGCCAGCGGTGCAGCAGATCCGCCAGGCAGTGGGACTCGCGACTGGCCATCAGCACCACGCGTTTCTTCTGCTCGGTATCGGTTACCCGCCAGACCATGGAAAACTCGTCGGCGATCGGCGCGAACGCTTCCCGAAATGCCTCGATACCAAATGGCAAGCTGTCGGCGCGGATTTCATGGCGCATGAAAAACCAGCCACTCTGATCATCGGAGTGGTGGCTGGCTTCGGTGATCCAACCATTATGGGACGCCAGAAAGTGGCTGACTTTGGCAACGATGCCGACGCGGTCGGGGCACGCGATGACCAGCCGAAAAGTGCGCATTAGCTAAACTCCAGAACTTCGCAAAGGCCGCCATTCTAGCGGCTGCGGGGCAAAACTCCAGCGGTGCCGACGACACGCTGCGCTCAAGGCACGGGGCGGGCCTGATTGCCGGGGTGGCTGCACATATTAACAACCTGAACAGTTCGATTAATCGGCCCTTCAAGCAATGTCCAAGATGAAATCTTTTGCAATTATTTTTGAGCAACAATCATTGGTCAGCAGGGTCGCGCTTAATTAGCGCAGTCAGCTCATTTTGTCGCCCCGCTCACTAGATGTTTACTTCATTAAATACTGTGTCTATTATTGGCTCATCGACTCCCCTGCCACCCTGATTTGCGAAGGTCATCAATATGTCTCTGATCAACGAATACCGCGCCACGGAAGAAGCCATCAAAGAACTGCAAGCGCGTTTGAAGAACCTGTCGCAAGACGACAAACTGCAAACCGAACTGGAATTCGAAGGCAAGCTGCGCACGCTGATGGGCGAATATCAAAAATCGCTGCGTGACATCATTGCCCTGCTGGACCCAGAAGCCAAGTTCAACAAGGCCCCACGTGGCGCCGCCGTCAAAGTCGCCGGCACCAAGCGTGCGCGCAAGGTCAAGCAGTACAAAAACCCGCACAATGGCGAAATCATCGAAACCAAAGGCGGCAACCACAAGACCCTGAAAGAATGGAAAGCCAAGTGGGGCGGCGATGTGGTTGAAAGCTGGGCCAACCTGCTGGGTTAATTCAGCCGGTTACAACGGTTACAAACAAACGCCAGCTTGCTGGCGTTTTTATTGCCTCAATGGCGGCGGTTCATATCTGCAACTTTGTGCGCAATGCCTGGGCATAGGCCTGCCACTGTTGCAAGACACCCTGCTGTTCCCCATCCGCTTGGGGCAGCGCCTCAAGCATGGCCAGATCGAACGCCTCCAGCGTATGGGGTGCCCCTGCCTGCGGACGGATCAGGCGATCGCGACAAAATCCCAACCATGCCTCATGTTCCGCGGTATTCAAGGTGTCGGGAAAGTTACGGGCTCGATAACGTTTGAGCAGCTCCGGCAAACGCCCGTCATCGAACATCCAGCGCGACGAAGAAAGTGTTTCCGGTTCAGCCACTCGCAGTTGCTCGCATAGCCGACGGTCCCGATCCCCGATAAATCCGTCGTATAACTGCTGCTCGGGGTCTTCGACCGCATCGAACTTCTCGTCCTGATAAATCAATCCCAGATGCTCCTGCCAAACAGCCTGATGTTCACGCAACGCCGCGGCCCGCGCTTCATACAACGGCAAGTCCAGTTGCAATCGCTGGATATTTTCAGGGCGCAACACACTCATCGGCGCCAATACCGGGCAACGATTGATCTGCACCAACTTCAAAGGCACGGGCAATTGCCCTTCAAGCAGGTCTTCGCGCCGGGTGTACAAACGCGCCTTCAAAGAGTCCGCGCTGTCTTGCCATATGCCCTGAGGGTCCAGCTGCAAGTCGCAGACGATCAGGGCGTTGCGATTGCGCGGATGCCAGGCCAGTGGCAATACCACGCTCAAGTAATGACGCGCTGCCGAGAAGCGCCCGGAAATATGTACCAGCGGCTGCAACAAGCGTATTTGCTCTTGCACTTTGTGTTTACTGCGCAACTCGAACAGCCATTGATATAAACGCGGCTGGCGGTCGCGTATCAACCGCGCCAGCGCGATGGTCGCCCGCACATCCGACAACGCATCATGGGCCTGGCCATGTTCGAGGCCATTGGCCGCCGTCAGCAACTCCAACTTGAGGCTGACGCGCCCGTCGCGCTCCGGCCATTCGATACCCTCAGGGCGCAAGGCATAAGCAGTGCGCACCACATCGATCAGGTCCCAGCGGCTGTTACCGCCCTGCCACTCCCGCGCGTAGGGGTCGAAGAAGTTGCGATAAAGACTGTAACGGGTCATTTCATCGTCGAAACGCAAGGTGTTGTATCCAGCGCCGCACGTGCCAGGGGCCGAGAGTTCGGCGTGCACCCGCGTCATGAACTCGGCCTCGCCCAGCCCGGACTCGGCCAGGCGCTGCGGGGTGATGCCGGTGATCATGCAGGCCATGGGATGAGGCAGGATGTCGTCGCTGGGCTGACAGTAGAGATTGACCGGGGCGGCGATTTCGTTGAGGTCGACATCGGTACGAATACCCGCCACCTGCAAGGGCCGGTCGCTGCGTGGGTTGATGCCGGTGGTTTCGTAGTCGTACCAGAAAATGCTCGAGGTCACGGGGTGGTCCTGTACAAAATTTGCGGGAATTCTAGGCTTTGCCCGGTGACAGGGCCAGCGGGCTGGGCAGCGGGCGCGCAGACAGGTATCGTCGGTGACTTGAGTGCCCTCTGCGCAGACGCCAAGACTCCGATGCCCCAGACTTCAGCAACGCCAAGGAATGCAATGCTCCCCCTGGACACCCGCCAGGCGGTGGAAACCCCCGAGGGGATCGATTTGATCCTGAGGCCGGCCGGGCTGGTGGTCCGGGCGATCGCGTTCAGCATCGACCTGCTGATTCGCGGCGCCTTGCTGATCGGCCTGTATTTCTTGCTGGCAGCACTGGGCGAGTTTGGCATGGGCCTGGGTGCCTTGCTGTTGTTTCTGCTCAACTGGTGGTACACGGTGCTGTTCGAAGTGCTCAATCAAGGACGTACCCCAGGCAAGCAATGGATGAAGCTCGCGGTGGTCATGGAAGATGGCACCGCCGTGGGCTGGTCGGCATCGCTGATTCGCAATCTGCTGCGCGTCGTCGACCTGTTGCCTCTCGGCTATTGCCTGGGTGCGCTGTGCTGCCTGTATCAGCCGTCCTTCCGGCGCCTGGGGGACCTGGCGGCGGGCAGCATGGTGGTCTATCAGGATCAGCCGCCCAGTCCGGCACCGCCAAAGCTTGCCGCCGTGCCACTGCTGCCGACCTTTACCCTGACGCTGGCCGATCAGCGCGCCATCCTCGGTTTCGCCGAACGCCAGGAGCAGCTGAGCCGTGCCCGCGCCGATGAACTGGCAATCATTCTGGCTGAGCCGCTGGGCGTCAGCTCGGCGTCTCTTGCCCGCACCCGGCTCGACAGCCTGGCGCAGGGCTTGTTGGGGCGGACATGAAACAGCAGCCTTTCGAAACGCGCCATCAACCGCTTTGGCAAGCCTTCAGCCTGCGCCTGAATGCCTTGGAAAGCGGCAAGGCACGCAGCGCTCACAGCGAGGGTTTCAGCCACGATTATCGGCGTCTGTGCCAGCATCTGGCGTTGGCTCGTTCGCGCGGTTACAGCAGCCGCCTGGTCGACCATCTGGAGCAGTTGGCGATGCGTGGCCATCGGCAACTCTACCGGCATCGCAGCCAGGTCGGCGCGCAAATAGCCGCCTTCGTGCTGGCCGACTTCCCCCGTCAAGTGCGCAGCCAATGGCGAGTGGTGCTGCTGGCCGGCCTGCTGCTGGGGCTGACGCTGCTTGGCTCGGCGATTTGGATCTACTGCTACCCCGAGCAGGTTTACAGCCTGCTCGACCCGGCCCAGGTCAGTGCCATGGAGCATCAATACGATCCGCAACTGAGCCGTTTGGGCCTGGGTGCCGAGCGACCTGCCAGCCAGGACTGGCAGATGTTCGGCTTTTACGTGATGAACAACGTCGGTATTGCCTTCCAGACGTTCGCCGGTGGCCTGCTCGCGGGCCTGGGTAGTGTGTTTTTTCTGATCTTCAATGGCCTGACCATCGGCGCTACCGCAGGCCATCTCACCCACGTCGGCTCGGGCCAGACCTTCTGGTCGTTCGTGATCGGCCACAGTGCGTTCGAACTGCCCGCCATCGTGTTGGCCGGCGCCGCCGGGCTGGGCATCGGCTGGGCACTGATTGCACCAGGCCGCATGACCCGCGGCGAGGCCCTGAGAATGGCTGCCAAAGCCAGCATGCAACTGGTCTACGGTGCCTTGCTGATGCTCCTGCTCGCGGCGTTCGTCGAGGCCTACTGGTCGGCCAAGACCGCCATCGCGCCCGCATTCAAATACGCCGTGGGTGGCGCGCTGTGGGTATTGCTGGGGCTTTACCTGAGCCGTGCCGGCCGAGGTAAGCATGCAGCTGAATGAAACCACCCTGGTCATCCGCCCACGCAATCCCTGGGAAGCCATCGACCTCGGCGTGCTGCTCGCCGCGCGCCACTGGCGCCTGTTACTGAGCAGTTGGGCGATCGCCACCGTGCCGCTGTTCGCGGTGCTGACGCTACTGCTGTGGGATCACCCGAGCATCGTCATCGTCCTGATATGGTGGCTCAAGCCCGCCTTCGAACGCTTGCCGCTGCACATTCTCGCGCAGTCGCTGTTCGGCTCGGCGCCCAGCGTGCGCCAGGCATTGCGCCAGTGGCTGCGCCTGCTACGTCCGCAACTGCTGGCCAGCCTGACTTGGCGGCGCTTGAGCCTGAGCCGCAGTTTCACCCTGCCGGTGCTGCAGCTCGAAGGCCTGGATGGCCAACAGCGTTTACGCCGTCTGGCGGTGTTACGCCGGCAGAACGGCGGCGCCGCACGCTGGCTGACGCTGGTCGGCATTCATCTGGAACTGGTGCTAGGCCTGGGCGCCGTGGCCCTGCTGTATATGCTCACGCCCCATGCCTTGAGCACTTTGGCCGACCAGCAGCTGTTACTCGATGCGAAGTCTTTCGAGGCGCCGTGGCGGATCCACCTGCGCAACGCATTCTATGTAGCGATCCTGCTGATCTGGGAGCCGATCTACGTCGCCTGCGGCTTTACCCTCTACCTCAATCGGCGCACCGTGCTGGAAGCCTGGGACATCGAGTTGCAGTTCCGTCGCTTGCGCCAGCGCCTCTCCAGCGGCGTCCGCAAAAGCGCAGCCCTGCTGGCCACCTTGGCAGTGCTCACAGCGCTGGCGACCCCGCCCCGCGAAGCCTGGGCCGAGCCCGTGCCGCTGATGCCCCTCCCACCGTCGACGTTGCCCTCCCCCGCAACCGTAACGCCATCCCAGAACCCAGTGCCGGTGGCGCCCACGCCGCCTACGCCGCTCGCCCCAGCGAACACCCTCGCCGGCCCGCAAAGCCCGCGCCTGCTGCACCAGGCACTAACCAGTCAGGCCGCGCGGCAAGCGGTGCAGTCCATCGTGCTGGCGCAACCCTTCAAGAACATGCAGACCGTCAACCGCTGGCGCTGGAAATCGGCCGACAAGGGCGAAATCGACAAGCCAACAACGACGCTGGCGCCACACTTGCCCGTCTGGCCACAACTGTTGGCCAAGGCCGTCGAGGTGTTGCTGTGGGGGCTGTTGCTGGCGCTGGCGATCATACTGGTGTGGCGTCGGCGAGAATGGCTGGCAACGCTGGTCAGCCGTCTGCAGCCAAAACGCAAGCGACGCCCTGATGCGAGTGCGCTGCGGCATCAGGCGCTTGTTGCCGAAAGCGTGCTGCCCCTGGACATCGCAGCCACCGCCGAACAATTGTGGGCGAGCCAGCCACGGGAAGCCTTGAGCCTGTTGTACCGCGGGCTGCTGTCGCGCCTGCAGAGCGATCATCAACTACCGCTACGTGGCGCGGACACCGAGGGACAGATACTCGCCCACGTCGCCCGCCTGCAGCAGCCAGCCCTGGAAGACTTCAGCCGCCGCCTGACCCAGCACTGGCAAGCCCTCGCCTACGGCCACCGGCCTGTCACGGTCGCCCAGCGGCAACAACTGCTGGCCGACTGGCGCGTGCTGTTCGACAACCCGCCTGTGGATAGACAGGTGCGCACATGAACATCCCCGTCTGGCGCCCGCAGCCACGCTACCTGGTACTGACGCTATTGCTCGCGCTGGTGTTGCTCGCCTTGGGCATTTACCTGGCGCGACACCTGGAGCGCTACAGTGAAACCGTCGACAAGGGCGCCGACCCGGCGTTGGCCGCCAACCCTTACCTGGCAGCGCAGAGCTTTCTGCGCCAACGCGGCTTGCGGGTCGATCAGGCCAACCGCCTGGACATCCTGCCGCGCCTGCCTGCCGCCACCACCAGCTTGTTGCTGCTGGGCGATCGCAGCCGCATGACGCCTCGCCAGGCCGAGCAAATCCTCGCCTGGGTACGCCAAGGCGGACGTCTGCTGTTCGTCGCCGAAGCGCTCTGGGACGAGCGCAAGGGCCGCAGCGGCGATCTGCTGCTTGACCGCCTGCAACTGCGCCAATACGAGACCCGCAAGCTGCCGCCCCCCGAGCCGACCGACGATCCCTATCCGCGCCTGACCAAGCTGTATCTGGACAACGAAGAGGCGCCGGCGTACTTCAGCTTCAATCCGGCCTTTCACCTCGAAGACCCCACCGACATCACTCGCTCGTGGGCCAACAGCAGCGATTCCACCCACCTGATGCAGCTGGATTACGGCGCCGGGCTGATCACCGTCGTCACCGATGCCGATCTGTGGCGCAACTCGGCAATGGCCCGCTACGACAACGCCTGGCTGCTCTGGTACCTCAACCAGAACCGCGACGTGGCGCTCATCTACCAGACCGAGCACGACACTCTGGCCAGCCAGCTGTGGCGCTATTTCCCACAAGCGCTGACGCTGTTGCTGGTGTGGCTGCTGCTGTTCGCCTGGTACAGCAGCGCCCGCCATGGCCCGGTTCGTCAACCTGCGCCTCTGGCGCGCCGACAACTGCGCGAATACCTGCACGCCAGCGCCGAATTCATGCTGCGCCACGGTGGCCACCAGCGCCTGCTGCGCAGCCTGCAGCACGACATTTTGCGCCGCGCGCGCCACCGCCACCCTGGTTTCGAACGCCTGCCCATCGCCGACCAGTGGCACGTCCTGGCCAGGCTGACCGGCGAAACTCCCAGCGCGGTGGGCCAGGCCTTGCGCCCGCGTCCAGCGCAGAAGATGTCCCAAAGCGAATTCACCCGCCAAGTGGGCTATTTGCAACGCATCAGGAATGCCCTATGACCGACGACCGCAAACCGCCACTCGATGAGCAACGTGAGCCCCGCGAGCACGACGCACCACCCGAGCCCTACGAGCACCTGACCGAAGCCGGCCTGGATGCCCCCGAGCACAGCACCGCCGAACCCGACGCGCATCTGGACGTTGAATCCCGCGCGCCTGCAGTCGAAGAGGCGCCTGCGCCGGTGGATGCCGATGCTGTGGACACTCCCGACCACCAGACACCCACACCGCAACCCGCCGCGACCGAAACCGAGGAAGAACACGCCGCCCAGCAACGTCAGCGGGCCACCAAACGCATCCACGCCTTGCAACACGAGTTGCGCAGGGTGCTGATCGGCCAGGATGCGGTGATCGACGACGTTCTGACCGCGTTGCTGGCGGGCGGCCACGTGCTGATCGAAGGCGTCCCCGGTCTGGGCAAGACCCTGCTGGTACGGGCCTTGGCGCGCTGCTTCGGCGGCGACTTCGCGCGTATCCAGTTCACCCCCGATCTGATGCCCAGCGACATCACCGGGCATGCTGTGTACGACCGCCAGAGCGAGCAGTTCAACCTGCGCAAGGGCCCGGTGTTCACCCATCTGCTGCTGGCCGACGAAATCAACCGCGCCCCCGCCAAGACCCAGGCCGCGCTGCTCGAAGCCATGCAGGAGCGTCAGGTCACGCTCGAAGGCACGGCCCTGCCCATCGCCCAACCGTTCATGGTGCTGGCGACTCAGAACCCTATCGAGCAGGAAGGCACCTATCCGCTGCCCGAGGCCGAACTCGATCGCTTCATGCTCAAGTTGCGCCTGGGCTACCCCGATGCCGACCAGGAGCTGGCGATGGTCCGCCAGGTCACGCGCTCGACCCGCGCCGACATGCTTGATGTGCAGCCGGTGCGCCAGGTCCTGGTGGCCAAGGACGTGGTCATCCTGCAGCGCCTGGCCAGCGAATTGCCGATGGACGAGCGCGTGCTCGATTACGCCGTGCGCCTGGCCCGCGCCACCCGCACCTGGCCAGGGCTGATCCTCGGTGCCGGCCCGCGTGCCTCCATCGCGTTGGTGCGTGGCGCCCGGGCGCGAGCGCTGATGCGCGGTGGCGAGTTCGTGCTGCCGGACGACGTCAAGGGCTGTGCAATGGCTGTGCTGCGCCATCGCGTCCGGTTATCGGCCGAGCTGGAAATCGACGGCATGGAAGTCGATCAGCTCTTGCAGCAGTTGCTCGATCAAGTGCCGGCGCCGCGGGTTTGAGGCGCCGCCCATGCTGATCCGACCCGCTCGCCGGCTGCTCGCCTGGCTGCTCGTGCCATTGCTGGTGCTCATATTGACAGGCAGTGCCAAGGCCTTGGGCTGGATTGCCGAAACCGCCATGGACGCTGTCGCCTGGAGCGCGCTGGCGGCACTACTGCTGGCGGCCTTGGTGGATGCTCTATGGCTGGCACGTCTGCCTTCCCCCACTGCCAGCCGCCGAGTGCCTGCGAGCCTCGCGTTGGCGCGCTGGGCCGAGGTCGAGCTGACCCTGCAGCCAACCGGCAAACGCCCACTGCACGTGAGCGTCTTCGACCACGTGCCCGCTGGCCTGCAGTTCGAGGGCCTGCCCCGCGCGGCGACCTTGCAACCGGGCCAGGCCACTCGCCTGGATTACCGTATCTGCCCACAACAACGCGGCCCCCAGCCGTTCAGCCATTGCGAGGTGGAGATCCTCAGCCCCCTCGGGCTCTGGCGCCAGGCACGCGCGCTGCCCCTCGCCGACCAGCCGCGCGTATATCCCGACTTTGCCGGCCTGCAAGGCGATCGCCTGTCCGCCGTGGACAGTTGGCTGAATCAACTGGGCGTGCGCCAGCAACCGCGCCGCGGTCAGGGCATGGAGTTCAATCAGCTGCGTGAACTGCGTGACGGCGACAGCCTGCGCCAGATCGACTGGAAGGCGACGGCGCGGCACAGCCGACCGATCGTGCGCGAGTACGAGGACGAGCGAGACCAGCAGATCATCTTTCTGCTCGACTGCGGTCGGCGCATGCGCAGCCAGGACGACAGCCTTAGCCACTTCGACCACGCCCTCAACGCCTGTCTGCTGCTCAGTCACGTGGCGCTGCGCCAGGGCGACGCGGTGGGCCTGCTGACGTTCGCCAGCGAACCGCCACGCTTCGTGCCGCCGCAAAAAGGCCAGCGCCAACTCAACATTCTGCTCGATGCCGTCCACGACCTCGAAACCTCTCGACACCAGGCTGACTTCAGCGAGGCAGCCCGCCAGTTGCTGCAGCGCCAGCGCCGTCGCGCCCTGGTAGTGCTGGTCAGCAATCTTGGTGACGAAGACGACGAACAACTGCTCACCGCCGTCAAGCAGATCGGTCGTTACCATCGGGTACTGGTCGCCAGCCTGCGTGAAGGCGTACTGGACCGGATCAGGGAAGCGCCGCTCCACACTTGGCAGCAGGCGCTGGATTATTGCGGGGCGATGGATTATCTGCAGACTCGCGACACCCTCAACGACAGCCTCAGGGCTCACGGCGTGGCACTCATGGACGCCCGGCCAGCCGAGCTCGGGGCCGGCCTGATCAGCCGTTATCTGGGCTGGAAGAAAGGCGGACTCCTGTAGCGATTCGGCAAGCGCCGATCAGGCAGAGGCGCTCATGGGGCGAAAGCTGAAATACCCGCGCAGGGCGCTGATCAGCTGTTCGTATTCCGGCGGCGTGCTGACCAGCTTGAACCCGGAGTCGTAATTGCCCGGCGTGGCATCCTCGTGAGACCACAGGCAATGAGCATCGAGATCGATGAGCTGCAGGCTGCCATCATTGCCAGGCACCTTGATCTGCAAGGCGAACACAGGCCCTACCAGCAATGGCAACTGGCTGATGAGCATCAGCCCGGTTTCCGAGACGTTGCCCAGGTAACCCATGGGCTGGTCGGTATGACGGTTGAAGACCTTCAGAAAATACGGCAACTGATGTCGCTCGATTCGGCGTTCGATAAACATGCTCGAGTCACTGTGTTGGGGTCTGAATAGTAAAGTGGACCCAGCGGGCCACCGAAAAGTGCAACCTCGGTCAATGCATCCTCTGATACAAAGCCTAGCGCAAAGCTAGCCTAATGCCATCTGCCAATGCAGCTCTCTAGTACGCCACTGGTCGGACTTGTACCGGGCTGCTGCCAGGACGATAGTGCCCCAGCTGCTCCAGCGTTACCAGTCGAGCCTGGGCGCGATAGGCATATTCGCTCTGCGGGAACTGGGTAATGATGTATTGATAGGTCTGGGCGGCATCGACAAACAGGTTCTGGCGCTCCAGGCATTGGCCTCGCAGCATGGACACCTCCGGCCATACATAAGGGCGCGCACGGCTGTCGCGGTCGACCTTGGACAATTCCAGTGTCACAGTCGCGCAATCACCCGAGTCGTAAGCTAGATAGGCTTTGTTCAGATGGGTGTTCATCGCATAGCGGGTGCAGCCCACCAGACTGAGGGTGACGGCAAAAACGAGAAAAAGGCGCATGGGGGTTCTCCTGTACTTGGCAGTGTATCGACTCATCCGGGAAAAACTTCAGCCATAATGGCTCGTCAATTGCTGTTGCCCCACATCCATCATCACAATCATTGCCTCGTAGTGCAGCACAACAATGACTACAGGGCGATTGAGGAGTAGCCTTGCGCTGCGCTTCAATAAAGGAGTCAGTGCATGACCGTTCGCCGTACAAAAATCGTTGCCACCCTTGGCCCTGCGAGCAACTCGCCGGAAGTGATCGAACAGTTGATTCTGGCTGGCCTGGATGTCGCCCGTCTGAATTTTTCCCATGGTACGCCAGACGAGCACAAGGCTCGCGCGCGCCTGATTCGCGAAATCGCGGCCAGGCATGGCCGGCATGTGGCGATTCTCGGTGACCTTCAGGGCCCGAAAATCCGCATCGCCAAGTTCGCCAACAAGCGGATCGAGCTCAAAGTGGGTGATCTGTTCACCTTCTCCACCAGCCACCCGCTGACCGAAGGCACCCAGGAAGTCGTCGGTATCGACTACCCGGACCTGGTCAAGGACTGCGGCGTGGGCGACGAGCTGTTGCTCGACGATGGCCGCGTGGTCATGCGTGTCGAGACCGCGACTGGCGATGCCCTGCATTGCTCGGTACTGATTGGCGGCCCGCTGTCCGACCACAAGGGCATCAACCGCCGAGGTGGCGGCCTGACCGCGCCCGCCCTGACCGAAAAGGACAAGGCTGACATCAAGCTGGCCGCGGAAATGGAAGTCGACTACCTCGCGGTGTCCTTCCCCCGTGACGCTGCCGACATGGAATACGCCCGCCGCCTGCGCGACGAGTCCGGCGGCACCGCTTGGCTGGTGGCCAAGATCGAGCGCGCCGAAGCTGTCGCCGACGACGAAGCCCTCGACGGCCTGATCAAGGCCAGCGATGCGGTCATGGTTGCCCGTGGCGACCTGGGTGTGGAAATCGGTGACGCCGAGCTGATCGGCATCCAGAAAAAGATCATCCAGCACGCCCGTCGTCACAACAAGGCAGTGATCGTCGCGACCCAGATGATGGAGTCGATGATCCAGAACCCGATGCCGACCCGTGCCGAAGTGTCCGACGTGGCCAACGCCGTGCTGGACAACACCGACGCGGTGATGCTGTCGGCTGAAAGCGCTGCAGGTTCGTACCCGATCGAAGCGGTTCAAGCCATGGCCCGTGTTTGCCTGGGCGCCGAAAAGCACCCTACCGGCAAGAAATCCAGCCACCGCCTGTACACCGAGTTCACCCGCCCGGACGAAAGCATCGCGCTGGCGGCCATGTACACGGCCAACCACCTCAAGGGCGTCAAGGCCATCATCGCGCTGACCGAGAGTGGCTACACCCCGTTGATCATGTCGCGCCTGCGTTCCTCGGTGCCGATCTACGCGTTCTCGCCGCTGCGTGCCACCCAGGCCCGCGCGGCCATGTTCCGTGGCGTGTACCCGGTGGCTTTCGATCCGTCATCGATGCCGCACAGCGAAGTCAGCCAGGCTGCCGTCGACGAGTTGCTCAAGCGTGGCGTGGTCGAGCCAGGCGATTGGGTGATCCTCACCAAGGGTGATACCTATCACACCATCGGTGGCACCAATGGCATGAAGATCCTCCACGTCGGTGACAAGTTGGATTGATGCACATGCTGTAACGAGAGAAGCCCTGATGCGTGAGTGTCAGGGCTTTTTTCATGAGTATTGGGTGGGTTTCAGGTTGGGGTATGGTCCTTTGCTGCGGGCCTGTGCGGCTTGCCCTGCCCATTGGCCCTTCGCCTAGGCTCAGGGTACCCGCGCTCCGGCACCTGAAGAGAGGGCACGGCGCAACGGGCCATCCATGGCCCGGTGCTGCTTAGCCGGCATCCATGCCGGCTAGCCCTGCGCAAGCGCGCCTTCACGCGGCCTGCTGGAAGGGGGCCGCGACCCCAAGGCCGCCTCGAAAGCAGAACAGTGACATTGCGGCGTATATAAAAAATACCGCACCCTCCCTGTAGCGAGGAGGCTTGCCTCCAAAAAAATCTCCCCGCCACCCTCAATCTCCGACGGGCTCTGCTTGCGCTCCAGCCTGTGCGGCGCCCTTCCAGCAGGCCGCGTGGAGGTGCGCTTGCGCAGGCATGGATGGCGGACACGGGCTCGATTTCTCAAGAGCTGGAGCGTCAGCGAAGGACCAATGGTGGGGGCGCCCCCAAGGCCGGCTCGAATACCGTCTCTCCCACCAGAACCGCTCAACAATTTACCTTACCTACAATATGTCTCGCATCGTTCTCGGCCTTTCCTTCGGCGACCAAGGTCTCTGCTGCGGCATCGCCGACGATGCGCTTGACATAGGCTCTGTACGAAAAGATATGTCGCAAACACTGCATGGAACAAGGCGGCGAGATCATTGCGGCGTAGTTTTTCTCGAGCTTGTCGAATCGGGTCACGATCCGACAGTTCTCTTTCAGCCAGCCAAACATGCGCTCGATTATGTCGCGCTGTCGGTACTCGGGCCGATCAAACAGTCGTTCGAAACTGGCCAGCAACTCGGCCCACTGTTCCGTCTGCTGAGGGGTGAAGTCCTGCCTGCTGGTGGAAAACACCAGCACACGGCCAGGCGCAATGATGAAGGCGGCTTGACGTTGGTATATCGGTCCGCCTTCGGCCTGATGGGACGCTTCGACCTGTACGCCCTGAAGGGGCTGCTCGCGGGAAACCGCACGACTTGCTTATCCAGAATTGTATAGCCGCTCAGCTTGTAGGCAGTAATCGTGCTGCGCCGGGTTTTTACTATTGGCGCTCCGCCATTTCGTTCCGCTGCGACGATCAAGTTCGCTCCAGAGAGATTTTGCTCCGGTAGAAAGACAAAAATCTAAGCCACTCGCGTGAGCATCAGATCCAACATATACATCAGTAGCTCATCGAAACTATCAAATTCTTCATAGACATTATCAAATGCCTGCTTGTCACGGACCTGAAATTTTTGTCGCGTTAAATCCAAGACATACTCATCCTGATCGCTGTCGCCGAAAATAAGAAAATCGTGTAAAACTTCTACATCCCTGGCGGCCAAATTCGCATCGACGACATCGAGGACTGTATCCTGCGAGCCATCAAGTCTGCCTGGCCGAGAAGAATACAAAAACACCCCCTCTCCAGCAAATCCATCATGTCGCGCCAGCATATTTGTATATGCGGCGGGCAGCGTGCAGTTCAAAGAATACTCGCAACGCCTTTTCACATCGATTATCTCCATTTCGCTGGCGCCGCGATTGAATACGAGATCTGAAATCCCTGCTTTTTCTATGATTTCCTTGATTGCAGAATTAATGCTTTTCATTAGTAATTACCAGTTGAAGTAGGTGGGTATATATCACCTTTGATCATCGGCCAGTCCACAATTGTTCTTTCGCCAAAAATCATCTTCCCGGTCGTAATTCTTTGATGATTTGTTATAACCTGATGATAAGGGTCATTCTTAATCAGCACTAGATTAGAAAAGGAATTGCTTCCCCCATCGTCTAAAGGCTTAATATGATGAACTTGATAAAATCTATTTGGCAACTTGCCTTCCTGAATCCTCGCCAACTCCACCTCATTAAATCCGTACTCTTTTAACGCGCTCACTTTATCAGGGCGATCAGCTAAGCTCCTCAGATATGCTGCCCGCTCAGCGCTATCAAATTGCCTTCTAAGCGCTTTAGTCTCCAGCGGATCACGCTTGACATATTCAAATCGTTCCATTCTAACTCCCGGCAACTCTATTTTCTCGCCCCGAAGAATACCTTTGAATGATTGTCCAGTGTTACGCGAGCGAACTCCTATATTACCTAAATTCGATCCCAACCCCTTCGCTTCAATCTCATACTTGGCATCAAACCAACGCCCCCCTTTCGCTCCAAGTCCTCCTCCTAAAAGCGCGCCACCGAACGCCGAGAGCTTTTGTCCATCACTGCCGTCCCCAAATAACCGACCTCCGGTCCTGAACCCGATAGACCCGCCTACATACCCCGCCACCGTCGCCGCGATCGCCACCGCAGGCCCGGCGAGCACGACGGCTGCGGAGACCCCGACGACGAACATCGTTCGATGAAGCCACTCAGGTACCTCGGGGCTAATATCATCGGTGGTGTCAGTCCCGCCGCCGATGAATACATTGCCTGAACCCGCACTGATCTTGCCGTCACACACCGTGGCATCGCCAACACGTGCTGCCGGCATTCCATTGATATGGACACTGCCGCTTCCCTGAGCCAAGGTCTGCGGCGACGAACCGTGCTTGTCACATTTGGCCTTGTCGACATGGGCCCTTGCTGCAGGCAACCCATTGACATGAACGTTCGATGATCCGGAAACGATGTTGCCCGCACTCTGCACCGCGAACGAAAGGCTGCCGACTAGCTCACCGATCCCGGCCCCCGCTACTGCAGATGCTCCGACTATCGCGACTGCTGCCAAACCACCAGTCCCGACAATCGCCAAACCAATCAGCGCGGCTGTTGCTCCAATCGCCAACCCGGCCAACAGTCCACCCATGGCATTCGAGTGTTCGATTGGGTCCCACTGTCTTGCCGCCGCCGTCATGCTATTTCAGCTTTTTGAGGTGGCGTCCTCAACTCTACCGACTCGACTAGCGTGTCGAAGCTCGCGCGCTCCTCCAGGGACATGCCCCGTGTGTTGTTACTGGTACCGGTGATTTGCACTAGAACAGGTTGCAAGTGCTCGTCGTGATGCAACAGTAGGATTTGAACCTGATAAACGGGCACACCCTGTTGTCGCCAGTTGAACGCCATGCGCCGGGCCTCTATGCCGGCAACTTGCAGCGGTGCCAACGGCTCGTCCCACTCAAGATGCGCCAGCGTTTTGTGCAGGTCTTCCAACAACCGCTGGGCCATGGTTTCGAGATCGGCTTCAGGTTCAATCACCGAGCGACCGATGACCACGCTGAACGGGCTCGGCCCATTGTCGGTCTCGGTGAAAACATGCAGCGTCTTGTCCTTGAGATGTATCGGCCGCGCAAAACTCAGCTCGTTGGTGTGGAACCGCTCCGGCGGCGGAGGCAGCGCCGCCAAGGCCTCCTGCTCTTCCTGCAAGCGCTTGGCCTCGGCCTCTTGAGCAATGCGTATTTCGGCATAGCGATCCAAAAAGGTGGTACGGCCGGGGCCGGGATCACGTCTCCACATTCGACTGCTCCTTGTTCGCGTTATTTATTGAGATTGATGATCGAGTGGCCAACGATGTCCACTGATGTACCCTCCAACGTGATGGTCCCATCCGCATTCATGATCAGCTTGCTGCTGCCCACTTCCAGCGTGATGGACGTCGCGGCCTTGACCTTCACTTCGCCCTTGTCGACCGTCACGAAGTAATTGCCTTCCTCAACGACGATGCTGCTATCCAGCTTTATTTTTTCCGCGTGCTGACCGCTCACCTTGATGGTGCGGTTGCGCCCGACGGTATGGAATTCATCCGCTTCGATTTCAGTGTCCATGTTGCGCTCGGCGTGAACGCTGACCTGTTCTTGCCCGGTCTTGTCTTCGAAGCGGAAAAAATTAGCCTTGTCGCTTTGGCCGTTGATGGACCGCGTCAAAAACCCAGTCTGCGTCTTGTTCGACGGCAGCGACCATGGCGGGGTGTTCTGGCTGTTGTACAAACTCCCCGTCACGAACGGTCGATCCGGGTCGCCGTCCATGAACGACACCACCACTTCATCGCCCACCCGCG
>CAJCIO010000124.1 GCA_903970465.1 Gammaproteobacteria bacterium | reverse complement strand
GTGAGTATTGAGCTGTAATGCCCGTATCAAAACTGATACTGCATTCCGGCTTCCGCATACCCCATGCGCCTGCGGGATGCGTCCAGCAGGAGCCGACGCCATCGACCGCGTCCTCGCGGTCAGGGGGTTCTTGCTCAGGCCATCGCTGCCCACCAGCGTTTCCGCACCGACTCGCGGTGCGCCTTCGCCATCCCGGGAAAACATCTGGATCATCCCGTCGGCGTTACTGCTGTGCTGTATCGCCGCCGGGCCGCGCAGCACTTCGATGCGGTCGGCGGTATCGAGGTTGAAGGGCGCCGCCTGACCCTGGCCATCCGGGGGCAGGCGGGGATGCCATCGGCGATCAACTTCAGGCCGCGTACCCAAAGGCCGAGCGAGCGCCGAGGCCGTGCGACGAGATCTGCAGATCCTGCGCGTAATTCTGGCGATTTCGCGCCACCAGCCCCGGCACCCGGCTGAGCACTTCCGAGGCATTGATGCGCAACTGCCCGTCGTTAATCTGCTCGCGGCTGACGCTGTCGACTGAATACGGCAGGTCGAAACTGCTCTGGCGCTGCGCGACCGGGTCACTATGGTGGAGTCGAGGACGATCACCAGCTTATCGGCATGGCTCGGTGACGGGCAGGCTATGTCGCTAATGATCAGGCAGCGATCTCAGACATCTCCTACGCGGTATTCGGAATCTGCCGGCTGCGAAGCGTTGAGCGGTTTCGGTAGCGTTTGGGGTGACGGCTTCCGCTATCGCTCAAAGGGAAGTCACCATGTGGACCTTGGATTGTGAGGGTGGTAGTGAAACTTTCAGTGATGATTATCGGTGTTTGGATGCTTTCGGGTTGCTCTGCGTGGTCGACTGGGGCTAATCAGGGCGCTTCTGGGTACGAGTGCGATATCAATCCGTTGTTGTACGGGTGCCCGTATGGGAAAAGGTAGCGTGTAAAAATGGCAAGGCACGACCATGCAACTGCAAAGTTGTGCCTTGCGATCAGTTATGCAGCCTTACCATTCAGTGACCTGGTACTGATAACCGTTCAGATTATGCGTTGGGATATCTCTCCAGGGAGCAGGATAAAACTTCCTTCGATGGCTCCGTCCCGGTGTAAATCCGAAGCGTGCCCAGACAGGGAATACATTCATCAGCATCAATTGCCCATCGGGCTGAATATAAGGCCAGGCGTCAATCTTGCCTGCTGTATCCGTCTGCCACAGCACGACATCGGCATGGTTGGCGATGACGAATCTGCCATCGCTTTGGAAGCTGGCTTTCGTGCCGCCTTCGACAACCGTGCCGCTTTGCCATGTCAGTTCATTGGCAGCTGTGTAGATCGCCAGATTGCCGTCTGCCTGCAGGATAAGATAGTGGTCTCCGGTGGAGTATTGATGGCCGACCCTCAGCAATTCTGCTTCAGGAATGGGTATGGGTGCCAACAAGCTTGGCTGGAACGGGTAGTTGGTCTTGGGCCAAACTCTGCGCATGTCCTGAATGACCAGATTGCCGTCAGGCTGCAATGCCATATGGGTATTGGACCAACGGCTTTTGTCTTTGGAGTGGCTGGCCTCGGCAACCCACATGGACTCTCTGCGCGGGTCATGTAAGAAACCAGAGTTTGAAATATAGAAAAACGCTGGTCCTTTCTCGTTAGGCTGTTTCAATAGGAGACTGAAAGGCTGCTGTTTATCTGCGGTCCAGATGTGAGCGCCATTATCGAGTAGCAAGAGTTGGCTGTCCTCATTCATGGTCAGCTTGAATCTTCCATCTTGTGACAAGAGGAAGTCGCCAGCTTGGAATTTTTGATTATTGGGGAGTATCCAGTCGCCATTGTTGGTGAAACGTACAGTTGGATCCGCCATGGTCGTTCCTTGTTTTGATGAGAGTTCATCCTCTGCCTTGGCTGTCATTTCCTCAATCGGGAAGCCATTCCCTGATGGCAACGGGCAATCCCCGATGCTGTGAACCGCAGAATCCACCCAAAGCATTTCCCGGACTAATCCGATTGCTTCTCCCCCCCGCTTTTTGCGTCAATGCGCCGCCCCGCGCGCCGGGTAAAAATTTCTCTGCGCACAATGAACCGTCAGCCCGCTGGCGAATCCGATATGACGCTGTGCTAGGGTGTCGAGCGCGACCCGGTACAAGGGTTTTCGAGCGGCTACAGGTGGTGTTGTTTGGGGTATAATCGGCCCCTTTAGCCGCCAGCAGCCCAGATTGGCTGCGGTGCATCATTTCAGATTAATAGAGGCTCGACCCTTGGCATTGACGATTCTTGGCCTGTCCGGCGCCCTAAGCCATGATCCATCCGCTGCGCTGTACATCGACGGCAAGTTGATCGCGGCCGCCGAAGAAGAGCGCTTCGTGCGTGACAAGCATGCAAAGAACCGCATGCCCTACGAGTCCGCCAAGTTTTGCCTGGAGCAGGCCGGCATCAAACCGTCCGACGTCGATGTCGTGGCCATTCCTTTCGCGCCGATCAGCCTGTTCGGCGAGGCCCGCTGGCATTACGCCAAGCGCTACTGGTATGCGCCGGATCGCGCCCTCGACGCTATCCTCATGGGCAACCGTCGCTACAAGCGCTATCGCAACAAGATCGTCTGGTGCCTCGAGCAGTTGGGCTTCGATCCGAAGAAAATCAAGATCGAACCCGTCGAACATCACCTGGCTCACGCCTCCAGTGCCTACCATTGCTCGGGCTTCCAGGAAAAGACCGCGATCCTCGGTATCGACGGCAAGGGTGAGTACGCCACCACGTTCTTCGGCTACGGCGAAAACGGCAAGATCCACAAGATCAAAGAATTCTTCGACCCTGATTCCCTCGGCGGCCTCTATGGTGCGATCACCGAGTTCCTCGGTTTCGAGATGCTCGACGGCGAATTCAAGGTCATGGGCATGGCGCCTTACGGCGATGCCAGCAAGTACGATTTCTCGCGTCTGGCCAGTTTCGAGAAGGGCGAGTTGGTGATCAACACCGATTACGCCAACGTCATCGGCCTGCGTCGCTATAAAGAGAAGGGCAAGGGCTTCTACTTCACGCCCAAGCTCATCGAATGGCTAGGGCCCAAGCGTGAAGGCGATATCGCCGACGAGCCCTACATCCATTACGCCGCCAGCATGCAAGCGCTGTTCGAGAAGCTGGCCCTGCAGATGATCGACTTCTACCTGGGCGACATCCTCAAGGAAACCGGCAAGCTGGCCTTCGCCGGCGGTTGCGCGCTGAACGTCAAGCTCAACCAGAAGATCATCGCTCGCGACGACGTCAAGGAGCTGTTCGTTCAGCCTGCATCAGGCGACGCCGGTACTGCGGTGGGCGCTGCGGCCTACGTTTCCCATGCGCGCGGTGTGCCGGTGGAGAAGATGGAGCACGTCTACCTCGGCCCGTCCTACAGCAACGAAGATGTGATCGCGGCCTGTGCGCGCCATCCGAGCAAGCCGAACTGGACGCAAATCACCGACACCCCCGAGCGCATCGCCAAGATCATGGTCGAGGGCAATCCGGTCGCCTGGTTCCAGGGGCGTATGGAATTCGGCCCGCGGGCCTTGGGTGGTCGTTCTATCATCGGCTGTCCGAGCGTTGCAGGCGTGGCGGACCGCATCAACCACCAGATCAAGTTCCGCGAGCGCTGGAGGCCTTTCTGCCCATCGATGCTCGACACCGTGGCGCCGCAGATGATCAAGATCGACCACCCAGCGCCGTTCATGACTTTCACCTTCGAAGTATCCGATGAGTGGAAGGCCCGCGTGCCCGAAGTCGTGCATGAAGACGGCACGTCCCGTGCTCAGGTGCTCAAGCGTGAATACAACCCGCGCTATTACGACATGATGAAGGCACTGGAGGTCCTGACCGGCAACGGCGTCTCGCTGAATACTTCGTTGAACCGTCGTGGCGAACCGATGATCTGCTCGCCTACCGATGCGTTGAACATGTTCTTCGGGTCGGACCTGCAGTACTTGATCATGGAAGACATTCTGGTCATCAAGGACACAGTAACTGCATGACAACACCGCCTACATTGATCAGCGTGGTTGTGCCGACCTACAACTATGCCCGTTATCTGCATCGTGCCCTGGACTCGATTCTCGGCCAATGGGCGGACGACCTCGAGCTGATCATTGTCGACGATGGCTCCACCGACGATACCGCTCGGATCGTCGAGCAATACGTTGCCCGCCATGCCCGCGTGCGTTATGTCCATCAGGACAATGCCGGGCCGGCGGCGGCACGCAACCATGGCATCAGCCTGGCGCAGGGGCGGTTCGTCCTGCCAGTGGATTCCGACGATGAGCTGATCAATGGTGCGATCGCCGTTTTGCGTGCCATGGTGCAAGCCACGCCCCACGCGCAGGTGATTGTCGGTGCTCATATATCCGTGTATCCGGACGGCCGCGAGCGTACGCGCTTGCCTCTGCCGGTGCCGGCCATGGCGCCCAGGGCCATTACCTGTCGCTATCTGCTCGAAAAACGCATCTCCTTTGCCCCCAGCAGCATCCTGATCTGCCGCGATCTGTTGTTGCAGCGGCCTTATCCGGAACAACTGCGTACGGGCGAAGATATCCCGGTTTTTGCCTATCTGCTGGTCACGGCCGAGCAGATCATGGTCACCGACCAGGTGATAGCGCGTATCCACAAGCACCCCGACAGCCTGCGTAACGATCGCCGAGACGAAGAGGCGTTGGCCTTGGCGATGGTGCGGGAAGTGTTTACCGGGTTGCCGCCCGAATGCCAATCGTTGCGTACCCGCTATGAGGCGCAGCGCTATCTGTCGCTGTTCCGCGCCGCTGTACGGGACGATGACCGCTCGACCGCGCGGCGCTTCTACCGCCGCGCCTTGTACCTGAGTGCGAAGCAGGCATTGCGCTGGGTGTACGTTCGTAAAGCCATCCGCTTGTTCTTCAAGGATTAGTCTGTATGCGGTCAGTGGTTTCGATGGCGGGTAACAACTCGTTCGCCACAGCATTGAAAAATCTTTCGCCCCTCTGGTTGACGTTCATTGCCAGCTTGCTGCTGTCGCTGATCGCTATTGCGGGTACCGACATTCTTGCCCGCGACGCCGCGTTCTACATGGACATCGCCAATCAGGTGAACATCCAGGGGCCGCGGGTCGCGCTGACGATGTTCGATTGGCCGTGGTTCGCGATGTTGATCGCCGGCACCCACACGCTGACCCATCTGCCGCTCGAGACCTGCGCTCATCTTTACTGCGCACTGTTCATGGCGGGCACCTGCACCTTGCTGGTCGACTGCATTCGCCAGCGAGTTCCCGAAGCAACCTGGTGGGGCTGTCTGGTAGTACTGGCCATGCCGGCGATCAACCAGTTTCGCTGGGACATCATTCGCGAAGCGGGCTTCTGGTTTTTCTGCACCCTGGCCCTGTGGCTGGCGCTGCGCTGGGAAACCCGTGGTGGCTGGCTGCGCGCTGCGGCGATCTACGTGGCCGTGGCGGCGGCGGCGCTGTTCCGGCTCGAGGCCCTGACCGTGCTGGTCGCCTTGGGTGCATGGCAGTTGCCGAACCTGTTCATCAAAGGGCGCAGACGCACCTTCCTGGAGTTTTTCTGGCTGCCGCTGGTGTTGCTGATCCCCGCGCTGCTGCTGGTGATACCGCGTATCGATTGGCACTCCAGCCGCGTCGCCTACATGCTGGCCTTGATCGAGCCGCGATCGGTGTTTGCCAACTTCAACAAGCTGGCGGATCAGTTTGGCAGTTCGCTGATCAACAAGTATTCGGTCGATGATGCCGGGCGCATCATCTTCATCGGATTGCTGGGCTCGTTGCTGATCAAGTTCGTCAATCTGATGGGCCCCTTCGCATTGCCGTTTCTTTGGCCGCGAGCATGGCGCAGTTGGCAGCTCTACTGGCAGGCATTCCGGCCGTTTGCCTGGGTAGGGGCGGCCTATTTCGTGGTGATGATGCTGTTTTTCATCAATGCCCAGTTCATGATCGGCCGGTACCTGAGCTTCCTTGATGTGATGGTCCTGCCGCTGTTGGCGATCGCGCTGAGTCAATTTGCCCAAGTCTGGCCGCGGTTGGCCAAGGCCGTGTTGGTGCTGGGGCTGTTGATGATGCTGGCTAATGTGGTTTCGCTGGGCACGAAGAAAACCAATTTCGTTGCCACGGGGCAGTGGGTTGCCGCTAATATCGACCAGAGGGCGCCTGTCTACTACGAAGATGGCCGCATTTCCTACTACGCAGGTCGCGGTTATCCACAGCCGACCATCCCTCGCGAAATCGCCACGGCCCCAGGCAACGCGCAGCAGTATGGATATTTTATCTTCGAGGCTGACCCAGGCGAGCCTTGGTTGCGGGCCTGGATGGCAGAGCATCAATTGCGGGTGTTGGCGCAGTTCGCTCAGCGCAAGGGTAAAACGGTCACAGTGGTCGGGCATTGATTGTGCACTAGCTGTTCTGGCCTCTTCGCGGGCAAGCCTTGCTCCCACAGGCATACAGTTGTGGGAGCAAGGCTTGCCCGCGAAGGGGCCGGTCGCAGCATCGCAGTTGCTGTAGCCCGCCCACGCACCGATACCCTCCTGATCTAGGCCGGCGCCCTGCATTCAGTGTCTGTAGGGTTGTGATAGGATTCGTTTTTTTTCGCCAACGGATACTCATGAGCAGTCCTGACCCTCGCGCCCAGTCCACGCTGAAGATCTACCTGCGCCTCCTCGGTTACGTGCGGCCTTATGCAGGCATGTTCGTGATGAGTATCGTCGGGTTCCTGATATTTGCCTCCGCGCAACCGATCCTTGCCTATATCCTCAAGTATTTCGTCGACGGGCTGTCCAACCCCGAGGCTACGCTGTTTCCGAACAATTCTTATCTGGGCCATCTGCAACTGCTGCAAGCCGTGCCGCTGATGATCGTGATCATCGCCGTTTGGCAGGGCATCGGATCGTTCATAGGCAACTACTTGTTGGCCAAGGTTTCCCTGGGGTTGATCCACGACCTGCGCGTGGCGCTTTTCAACAAACTCCTCGCCCTGCCCACGCGCTACTTCGATAACCACAATTCGGGCCATATCATTTCGCGTATCACCTTCAATGTCACCATGGTCACCGGTGCTGCCACCGATGCCATCAAGGTGGTGTTTCGTGAAGGCCTGACCGTCGTGTTCCTGTTCATTTCGTTGTTGTGGATGAATTGGAAGCTGACCCTGGTGATGCTGGCGATCCTGCCGTTGATCGCGCTCATGGTGAGCAGCAGCAGCAAGAAATTCCGCAAGCAGAGCAAGCGTATTCAATCGGCCATGGGCGATGTCACCCACGTGGCTTCCGAGACGGTGCAAGGCTTTCGCGTCGTACGCAGCTTTGGTGGTGAAGAGTACGAACAAAACCGCTTTCGCAGTGCCAGCCAGAGCAACACCGATCGTCAACTGAAGATGAACCGTACGGGCTCCGTGTATACGCCGCTGCTGCAACTGGTGACCTACACCGGCATGGCCATCGTGATGTTCCTGGTGCTGTACCTGCGCGGCGATTCGTCTGCCGGTGAGCTGGTGGCGTATATCACCATGGCGGGTTTGCTGCCCAAACCGATCCGCCAGCTGTCGGAAGTCAGTTCGACCATCCAGAAGGGCGTGGCCGGTGCGGAGAGTATTTTCGAGCAGTTGGACGAAGATGACGAGGTGGATCAGGGCACGGTGGATATCGCCAAGGTCAGCGGCCGTCTTGAAGTGCAGCATCTGAGCTTCACCTATCCAGGCACCGAGCAACCGGTGCTCGACGACATCAGTTTTGTCGTCGAAGCCGGGCAGATGGTGGCCTTGGTCGGTCGGTCGGGGAGCGGCAAGTCGACTCTGGCTGCCTTGGTGCCACGTTTCTACCAGCATGCCCAGGGCCAGATCCTGCTCGACGATACGCCGATCCAGGATTTCACCCTGCGCAACCTGCGCCAGCACATTGCCTTGGTCAATCAACAAGTCACCCTGTTCAACGACACTGTGGCCAACAACATCGCCTACGGCGACCTGGCCGGCGCGCCGCTGGAAGATATCCAGGCGGCGGCCCAGCAGGCCTACGCGGACGAGTTCATCGCCAAGATGCCCAACGGTTATCACACCTTGGTGGGCGAGAACGGCGTGCTGTTGTCCGGCGGGCAACGTCAGCGTCTGGCGATCGCACGAGCGTTGCTCAAGAACGCCCCGGTGCTGATCCTCGATGAGGCCACGTCGGCCCTCGATACCGAGTCCGAGCGGCACATTCAGGATGCGCTCGACAGCGTCATGAACAACCGCACTACCCTGGTGATCGCGCACCGTCTGAGCACTATCGAGAAAGCCGACCTGATCCTGGTCATGGATCAGGGCCGTATTGTCGAGCGGGGCACCCACGCGCAATTGCTGGAAATGAACGGCTATTACTCGCGCCTTCATGCCCGCCAGTTCAAAGAGGGTGACGACAGCGTACCGCCGCACTCGGTCGAAGTATGCTGAGGGCGTTGCGCGCCTGGCGTGAGCGTGGCTGGACGGTGATCGACAGCAAGGCCTATGCACAGGCCTGGGAGCGCTTCGGCGGCAGTGTCGCTACTCACCCGCAAGTGATCGAGCGGCTGGCCGGACTGGCCGCTATCCCGGTGCGTTACCTGGGCTGGGAACGGGACGGCGAGTTGCTCGCCGCCGTGCCTTGCTGGGGCCAGCACCTGGCGCTGTCCAAGGATGTGCTCAAGCGCGTCGGCAAGCGCGGCTTGTTCGACCTGGGCAATGCCGAGGTGATCCTGCCCGTGGCCGATGATGCCCAGGTGGAAGTGCGTCAGCGCATGCGCTATGTGTCCGAACTCAATGTCGGCAAGGTGCGCTCGCTCAAACCGCTGCCGCAGGGGCTGGCCATGGCCCGTGCCCCTGAAGACTATTCCAAGAAGTTTCGCTACAACCAGCGCCGCGAACAGCGTCTGCTGGAAGAGGCGGGTGGCCGTCTGAGCCCGATGGCGCAGCTCTCAGCCACTGAGCAAGCAGCGATCTATGCCGATCTGTTCCAGCGACGCTGGGGCTTCGAGGTGCCGGGCAAGGCCAGGCTCGCCGAGGTGTTCGAGCTGCTGCGCGAGTTCATGACCGGCTCCGTGGTGCTGCTCGATGACGCACCCGTGGCGATTCAGATTCTTTACCGCGTCGAGGCGCCCAAGTGGGTGTCGCTGGAATACATCAACGGCGGTGTTGATCCGCAAAGCCGTGATTTCAGCCCCGGCAGCGTGCTCAGCTTCGTCAACACCCAGGAGGCCTGGGAACATGCGCGGGCACTGGGCAAGCCGCTGCGCTACTCCTTCGGGCGTGCCGACCGCGAATACAAGGGCCGCTGGTGCCATACAGTGCCGGCCTACCAGGTGTAATGCATGAGCGAACGCAAGCAACGGCTGCTCAAGGCCCATCGACGTAACAAGCGCATCGCCCTGCTGGTGGCGTTGCTGGTGCTCATCCTGATCGGCGTGCTGGTGGCCTGGTGGTGGGTGCCGGTGCTGCTGGTGCTGGGCTGGATCGCCCATGAAGCCTGGTTCGCCGACCATCTGTTCTATCGCCCCAGCGATGATTACCAGTACGAGTTCGCCTTTGGCACTTCGATACAGGACGCGCGCATCAATGCCCAAGGGCTGTTGACCCTGGACCGACCCGCCGCCGCGGGTGAAACCCTGGTGCTGGAAGTCCGGTTGCGCGCTAGCTGGTTTGGGCGCTGGGTCGATCCCGCCGTGCTGATTGGCGACGATCGCCAGGAGTTCGAGCGCGGCGTGCGTGGGCGGCGATACCTGAACCTGTCCGGCCAAGCCGAAGTGTTGGCCGCTGGCGATCTGAAGGTACGCGGTTATCTGTGCCGGGTGGCGGCCGAGGCGCGGCTGTTCGTGCAAACGAACGAGGATTTCGCTCAGCGCCGGGTGATGGTTATCGCCCCCCATGCCGACGATGCCGAGCTGGCCGCATTCGGCCTCTACAGCCGTTGCGCGCAAGCCAGCATCGTTACCCTGACTCAGGGCGAGATCGAAGCCGAGGCGTACCAGCGCCTGGGGCTGAGCCTCAGTCAGGCCGCCGAACTCAAGGGCCGGCTACGCAGTTGGGACAGCCTGGCGGTGCCGCTGTGGGGCGGGGTCGACGCCAGCCGCTGTGTGCAGCTTGGCTACTACTGCCTGCAGCTCAAGCCGATGGCCGACCAACCGGCGCAGGCCTTTGGCTCCCGGGAGTCGCAGCAGTCCGATATCCGCACCGTGCGCCAGCACAATCCATTGACGCTGCCCGGTGACGCGGACGGTCAACCGACCTGGCACAACCTGGTGGCGGACCTCAAAGCCTTGCTGGAGCACTATCGCCCCGAGGTCGTGGTCACCCCGCATCCGCAACTCGACCCGCATGCCGACCATATCGCCAGCACCCGGGCACTTTTCGCGGCCATCGCCATCAGCAGTTGGAAGCCCCGCCAAGCGCTGTTCTACGCCAATCATCTGCACGATAACGATCGCTGGCCCATGGGCCGTGCGGGCACGGGCGTCGCCTTACCGCCGGCCATTGAGGCGTTGCCTGCCGACCGTCTGTGGAGCCCGATGCTGACCGCCGCCGCGCAGTTGAACAAGGCCATGGCCCTGGGGATGCAGCACGATCTGCAAGGCCGGCCTGCGCTGAAAAAGCTCCTGCGCCGTTGCATCCAGTATTGGCTGGCCGGACGCCGCTGGCCGGCCACCGGCGAAGACGAGTTTTTCCGCAAGGCGGTTCGCCGTCACGAGCTGTTCTGGGTACGTGACCTGGGCGACTGATCGCGCCGCGCCGGGGAAGAGTGTCAGCGGGCATGACTGCCCACAAAAGCGCCGGCGAGGCTGTGCTAATATCGCCGCCCTGTTCATTTTGTATGTGGGTTGCCCATGAAATTGTCCATGCCTCGATTTGGCCAGGCCCCTGTGTTGGTAGTCGGCGATGTGATGCTCGATCGTTACTGGCATGGCGGGACCTCGCGCATCTCCCCTGAAGCACCGGTACCGGTGGTCAAGGTCGAGCAGATCGAGGATCGCCCGGGCGGCGCAGCCAACGTCGCCCTCAATATCGCCGCGCTGGGTGCGCCTGCCTCTCTGGTTGGCGTGACCGGTGATGACGAAGCCGCCGAGAGCCTGGCCAACAGCCTCAAAGCCGCCGGTGTCCATGCCGTGTTCCAGCGCATCGCCCAGCAGCCGACTATCGTCAAGCTGCGGGTCATGAGCCGGCACCAGCAATTGCTGCGTATCGATTTCGAAGAACCCTTCGCCACCGACGCGCTGGCGCTGGGTGCCGAGGTCGACACGCTGCTTGAAGGCGTCAAGGTGCTGGTGCTTTCGGACTACGGCAAAGGCGCGTTGAAGAACCACCAAAGCCTGATCCAGGCCGCCCGTGCGCGCAATATTCCGGTGCTGGCGGACCCCAAGGGCAAGGACTTCACCATTTACCGCGGCGCCAGCCTGATCACCCCTAACCTCAGCGAATTCGAGGCCATCGTCGGCGGTTGCAATGATGAAGCCGAGTTGGTGGCCAAGGGCGCCCAACTGATGCAGGAACTCGATCTCGGCGCCTTGCTGGTGACCCGTGGCGAGCACGGTATGACCCTGCTGCGCCCGGATCATCCGGCGCTGCACTTGCCAGCCCGTGCCCGCGAAGTATTCGACGTGACCGGTGCCGGCGACACGGTGATCTCCACCCTGGCCGCTGCCATCGCCGCCGGTGAGGAACTGCCCCAAGCCGTGGCCCTGGCCAACCTGGCTGCCGGCATCGTGGTCGGCAAGCTCGGTACCGCCGCTATCAGCGCCCCGGAACTGCGCCGTGCCATTCAGCGCGAGGAAGGTTCGGAGCGTGGCGTGCTGAGCCTCGATCAGTTGCTGCTGGCCATCGACGACGCCCGTGCGCATAACGAACGTATCGTCTTCACCAACGGCTGTTTCGACATTCTCCATGCCGGCCACGTGACCTACCTGGAGCAAGCGCGTGCCCAGGGCGACCGGCTGATCGTGGCGGTCAACGACGATGCTTCGGTCTCGCGCCTCAAGGGCCCGGGCCGGCCGATCAACAGCGTCGACCGGCGCATGGCGGTACTGGCCGGGCTGGGCGCGGTGGACTGGGTCATCAGCTTCAGCGAAGACACCCCCGAAAATCTCCTGACCCACGTGCGTCCCGATGTGCTGGTCAAGGGCGGCGACTATTCGGTTGACCAGGTGGTTGGTGCCTCCATCGTTTCGGCCTACGGGGGCACAGTGAAGGTGCTCGGGCTGGTGGAAAACAGCTCCACGACCGCCATCGTCGAAAAAATTCGCAGTCGGTGAGTGCAGGCATGGAGGGCGCACCGGTATGAGGGTCATGCTGTTGGTCATGGACGAGCAGCGCGTGCTGCTAGACCGCCTTTACGACATCGTCCGCCAGCATTGTGACGAGTGCGTGATCCAGCGCCTCAGCAAGGCCCAGCAGATGAACCTGGGGAGCTTTCTGGCCTCGGTGCATCATCAGGACTTCGATCGGGTAGTGATATTTTCCCGCGTCAAGCGCTTGGCCCCGCAATTGCGGGTGCTGCGATGTGTGCCGGGGCTGGTGTTCCTGGAACACGACGCCTACCAGAACTACATGCCTGACAGTAAGTATCAGCATAAGTACTCGCGCCTCTACCGGCGATTGCCCGCGTGTCGTGCGTTGCTGTCCGGTGCCATCGTGGTCCAGCGGATGCAGGCCGAAGGCATCGATGCGGTGTTCGTGTCCAAGGGCTATGACGAGCAGATGCTGCACGACCTGGGGCGCGAGCGGGATATCCCGGTGGGCTTCCTCGGCAGCCTGAAGAGCAAGGAATACGCGCAGCGCAAGGCGATCCTCGAATCGCTGGCGAGCAAGACCGGGATGCTGGTCACGCGCACCAAGTCGGGCGAGGAATATTTGCAGACCCTCAACCGGATCAAGGTGTTCGTCAGTGCCGATATCGGCATGGGCGAGTTCATGATCAAGAACTTCGAGGCCATGGCCTGCGGCTGCGTGCTGCTGGCCTGGAGCCAGGGTGATGAAGATCATCTGCTGGG
>CAJCIO010000123.1 GCA_903970465.1 Gammaproteobacteria bacterium | reverse complement strand
CCAGGGCAGGCTGAGTTCCTGGCGTACCTGCAAGGTGGTGGTGTACGGGCAGGCCTGCAACACGTTCAGGGCGAGGATGCCCAGCATCTGGTCACCCTGGCTCACGGCAATACGGCGCGAATGCTGCTGGTTGCGCATGTCCGGCAACAGGCGCATCAAGCGTGCATAATTGGCCTCGCAGGCCGCCTGCAACCCGATCAGATCGACCCGGTAGCGTTCGCGCAACCTATTCACTTCCACAGCCCCCTGACTTCGTCGCGGTTCAACGCCAGCCATTGAATGGCGATGATCGTTGCCGCATTGTTGATCTTGCCGTCTTTAACCGCCTGCAAGGCGTCGCTGAAGGACCAGACGCGTACGCGAATATCCTCAGCCTCTGCTTCAAGGCCGTGAATGCCGCTCACGCCCTGGGTGCTGCAGTGCCCCAAATACAGGTGCACGAATTCGTCGCTGCCCCCTGGCGAAGGGAAGTACCGCGAGACAGGCCACAGCGCCGCCAGCGACAGCCCAGCTTCCTCCTGTGCCTCGCGGTGTGCAATTTCTTCTGGCTGTTCATCGGTATCAATCAGACCAGCGACCATCTCGATCAGCCAGGGGTTATCGGCCTTGTCCATGGCGCCGACGCGAAATTGCTCGAGCAGCACCACTTCGTCACGCTGCGGATCGTAGGGCAGCACGCACACCGCGTCGTGACGCACGAACAGCTCGCGGGAAATGGTGCGGCTCATGCCACCGGCGAACAACTCGTGCTTGAGCAGTACCTTGTCGAGCTTGTAGAAGCCCTTGTAGCAATGCTCGCGCCGCTCGATCTCGACAGCCTTGGGTACGGAGTGATTCGCGTCAGTCATGGGTTTCCTCGTCGTCAGACTTTGCAGCAACGCATCATCCTAACGCGCCCACCGCCGCGGTGCAGCCCCCTTCGTCCATTTGCAGTTTCGGTGAAAATATGCTCAGCCACGGCCCGTCGACTGGCCTCCCGAGCAGCGCTCCCCTACTATGGCGGCATACCATCGAGCTTAGTGGCGAACTGACTGCGCCGTACAGAGTCGAATCAGCAAATTTATGCACACCTCTTCGCGGGCAGGGCCCGCTGCCACAGAACTGCGCGGTCAACTGTGGTAGCGGCCGCCCCGCGAAGGGGCCGGTAGCCCAGCCAATATGCACGAATCACCACCAAGGATCAGCATGTCACCGCTTCTCAAACTTTCTGCCATCACCGCCGTGGCCCTCAGCCTGGGCGCGTGCCAAAGCCTGTTCACGCCCAATCTGCACAAGCCGCTGGAGGTCAAGCGCGACGCCTTTGAACACCTCAAGCCCGGCTGCGCAGGTGCAGACTGCCCGCTGGTGAATATTGACACCGTGCATTTCCCTGACGAGCCGCAACTGGACATGATGGTCCAGCGCCGCCTGCTGGATCTGACCCGCACGTCGCCGGTCGCCGCCAATACCAACTCGCTGCAGGAATACGAACAGCAGTATCTGGCCCAGGCGCCAGCGCACCTCGGCAGTTATTTGCAGGCCAAGGTACGGGAGCAGCATGACGGTCTGGTGATCGTCGAGCTGTCGAGCTATGTCGATACCGGCGACACTCGCAACATGCCGACGCCGGGGCGTGGCTTCATCAACTATTCGCGGGCCCAAAGCAAGGCCCTGCGCCTGGATGACATGCTGGTGCCTGGCCAGGAAGATGCCTTCTGGAAGAACGCCGAGCTGGCGTACCAAGGCTGGATGGCGGCGACCAAAGTGACCGATCAGGACCCGAACTTCGCCAAGGCCTGGCCATTTCGCAAGACCCCGAACATCGCCCTGACTTACGGCGCGGTGATCCTCAAGTACGATGTGAACACCATCGCGCCTTATGCCATGGGCCACATCGAACTGAAGATCCCTTACCCGCGCCTCAACGGTATCCTCAAGCCCGAGCTGTTTCCCGGCCGCGGCTGAAGGCCCGGCCCAGCAGCCATTGCAGCAGGCCGGCGAGGGCCAGTGACGGCAAGGTTGCGCCTAGGTCCGGATACAGATTGGCCAGCAGGTGGTAGGTGCTGACTCCGCCTAGCCAGGCCAGGAGTGCCGGCCAGCGCAATCCCGACGCGGCATCCGGTGCGCGGCGCTGACGCAGCACGAAGTGATCGACCAGCACCACGCCGAACAGCGGCGCGAATACGGAGCCGATCAGCAGCAGGAAGTTCTGGTACTGCGCCAGCGGCGCGAAGCAGGCGATCAGCGTGCAGAGCACGCCAATGGCCAGCGCCAGATGCTCGACCTTGAGCGTGGTCAGCATGCCGGTGGACACCGCCGCCGAATGGATGTCGGCAAAGGCGTTCTCGGACTCATCCAGCAGAATCAACAGCAGTGGGATACCCAGGCCAGCGCCGGCCAAGGCCAGCAGCAAGGCGTTGGTGTCGCCGCTCGGGGCGAACGCCAGGGTGTAGGCTACGCCCAGACTCATCAGCCAGAAGTTGCCGATGAAGAACCCCAACGCGGTGCCGCCGAAGACGGCTTTGGCCTTGCGACCGAACCGTGAATAGTCGGCAATCAGCGGCAGCCACGAGAGCGGCATGGCGATCGCAATATCAAAGCCCACTGCCAGCGGCATGCTGCCATCACCGGCCTGCGCCCACAGCGTGCTCAAGTCTGCCTTGGCGAAGAGGTTCCAGGTCAGCCACAGGCAAGCCGCGAGCAACAACCAGATACCCCACTTGCGCAGCACGCGACGCACAAAGGTCAAGGGCCCACTGACCGCGAGCAGGGTCGCCAGCGCGCCGAATATCAAGGTCCACAACAGCGGAGTAGCCAATGCGCTGCCTTCGCCGAAATGCCCGGCGCCCAGCAGACTGGCGGCATCGCGCATGACGATGATCTCGAACGAGCCCCAACCGATCAGTTGCAGCAGATTAAGCAGCGCCGGCAGTGTGGCGCCGTGGCGACCCAGACTGAGTTTGAGGGTAGCCATGGCCGACAGGCCGGTGTCAGCGCCGATCACCCCCACGGCGGCCAGCAGCAAAACGCCGACCGTCGTGCCGAGGAAGATTGCCAGCAGCGAACCACTGAGGCCCAGGCCCGGAGCCAGCAGCGCCCCCGTCTGCAAGACCATCAGGCCGATGCCAAGGGAGAACCACAGGGAAAACAGATCACGCGCGCCGAACACCCGCTGACTGGCGGGGACGGCGATGTCGGGGGAATAGGTGCTGGGTGTGTTCAATTGATTGGGGATCTCGGGAGAGATGGATTTAATGGGGTCGAATCGATGCCAGACTGGCCGACCCCTTCGCGGGCAAGCCTTGCTCCCACACGCGTACGACGCTGGATCTGCCGGTGAACGGCACTGTGGGAGCAAAGCTTGCTCGCGAAAAGGCCCGCCGAAACACCGAAGATACCGGTGTCAGCACCGGTATCTGCGGCATCGCGATCAGACTTTCTGGTAGAGCTGACTGCCTTCCTGCTTGAAGCGTGCCGCCTGCTCGCGCATGCCCTCTTCCACATCCAGGTCCACCGCCGCGATCTTCTGATTGGCGGCGTATTCGCGCACTTCCTGGGTGATCTTCATCGAGCAGAACTTCGGCCCGCACATCGAGCAGAAATGCGCCACCTTGGCCGAGTCCTTCGGCAGTGTTTCGTCGTGGTAGGCCCGCGCGGTATCCGGGTCGAGGCCGAGGTTGAACTGGTCCTCCCAACGGAATTCGAAGCGCGCCTTGCTCAAGGCGTTATCGCGAATCTGCGCGCCCGGGTGCCCTTTGGCCAGGTCCGCTGCGTGCGCGGCGATCTTGTAGGTGATGATGCCGGTCTTGACGTCATCCTTGTTCGGCAACCCCAAGTGCTCCTTGGGCGTCACGTAGCAAAGCATGGCGCAACCGAACCAGCCGATCATCGCCGCGCCGATGCCCGAGGTGATGTGGTCGTAGCCCGGCGCGATGTCGGTGGTCAGCGGCCCGAGCGTGTAGAACGGCGCCTCGTCGCAGCACTCGAGCTGCTTGTCCATGTTCTCTTTGATCAACTGCATCGGCACGTGGCCGGGGCCTTCGATCATGCACTGCACGTCGTGCTTCCAGGCGATCTTGGTCAGCTCGCCCAAGGTCTCCAGCTCGCCGAACTGCGCTTCGTCGTTGGCATCGGCGATCGAGCCCGGACGCAGGCCGTCGCCCAGCGAGAAGCTGACGTCGTAGGCTTTCATGATTTCGCAGATTTCGTCGAAATGCGTGTAAAGGAAGTTTTCCTTGTGATGCGCCAGGCACCACTTGGCCATGATCGAGCCACCGCGGCTGACGATACCGGTGACGCGCTTGGCGGTCAGCGGCACATAGCGCAACAGCACGCCGGCGTGGATGGTGAAGTAGTCGACGCCTTGTTCGGCCTGCTCGATCAGGGTGTCGCGGAACAGCTCCCAGGTCAGGTCTTCAGCGGCGCCGCCGACTTTTTCCAAGGCCTGGTAGATAGGCACCGTGCCGATCGGCACCGGCGAATTGCGGATGATCCACTCGCGGGTCTCGTGGATGTGCTTGCCGGTGGACAGGTCCATGACCGTGTCCGAACCCCAGCGAATGCCCCAGGTGAGCTTGGCGACTTCTTCTTCGATCGACGAGCCCAGCGCGCTGTTGCCGATGTTGCCGTTGATCTTCACCAGGAAGTTGCGGCCGATGATCATCGGCTCCAGCTCGGTGTGGTTGATGTTGGCCGGGATGATCGCGCGGCCACGGGCGATTTCGTCGCGCACGAACTCGGCGGAGATCTCTTTCGGGATGCTCGCGCCAAAGCTGTGGCCCGCGTGCTGGGCCTTGAGCAGGCCCGCAGCGTGCGCTTCGGCCAGCTTCATGTTCTCGCGGATGGCCACGTATTCCATCTCGGCGGTGATGATACCCTGGCGCGCGTAGTGCATCTGGCTGACGTTGGCACCGGCCTTGGCCCGACGAGGGTTGCGCACGTGGGCGAAACGCAGCTTGGTCAGCTCGGCGTCGTCGAGGCGCTGTTGGCCGAAGTGCGAGCTCAGGCCCGAGAGACGCTCGGTATCGCCGCGATCATCAATCCATGCCGAGCGCACATCGCCCAGGCCCTTGCGCACGTCGATAGTGACGGTGGGGTCGGTGTAGGGGCCAGAGGTATCGTAGACGGTGACAGGCGCGTTGATCTCGCCGCCGAAGTCAGTTGGAGTAACGTCAAGGCTGATCTCGCGCATGGGCACGCGGATGTCCGGGCGTGAACCCTGAACGTAGATTTTTTGCGAACGGGTGAAGGGTTGCACTGATCCGGAATCGACCTTGGCCGACTCGCTCAGGTGCACGGTGGATTTTTCTTGTTTACTCATCACGGCTCTCCAGACAGCATCCAGCGGCGGAATGTCGGAGCGAACCTGAATGGCACGGATGCACCTTGAGCGGCGCTGTGCAACGTCTCGTGCAGCCGCTCGAATGCTCGAACGACGACCCGGACGCAGCACAAGAGGACTCGCCGGGTGGACGAGAAATCTTGTTCCCTACGCAGGCATCAACCTGATCAGGTTCAACGGGATCCGGAATTATCCGATCTCAGCCTCTTAACACAAGGCACCCCGACAAGAACCCGGCCAGTCTAGTCAAGCGCGCTGCACATTGCCAATGCAATGTGCATGAACGGTATTTGGCGTAAATAGCCGATTGTTGCCAGACAGCCACGCAACTACACTCGCAACGCCCCCTCTAACAAGACTTCGCCACCAAGGATCGAATCAAATGTTGCGCAAACTCTCACTGGCGCTTGCCGTGTCCTGTGCCTCCCATGCCACTGCATGGGCGGCCGAACCGTCACTGGCGAGCAATACCGATCTGGTGAGCGTTTATCAGGAAGCGGTCAGCAACAACGCCGATCTGGCGGCCTCCCGCGCCGACTACGCCGCGAGTCGCGAGAACGTGCCCCAGGCCCGTGCCGGCCTGCTGCCGAATCTGTCGCTGGGCAGCGATATCAACAACACCCGCACCGCGCTTGACCAGCCTGAACAGGTGCTCAACCGCAGCGGCAACTCGTATCGAGCGACCCTGAATCAGCCGATCTTCCGCGCCGACCGCTGGTTCCAGCTCAAGGCGGCGAAATCCCAGGATGAACAGGCGGCGCTGCAGCTGTCGGCCACCGAGCAGAATCTGATCCTGCAAAGCGCCGAGAGTTATTTCGCGGTGCTGCGTGCCGAGGACACCCTGGCTGCGACCAAGGCTGAAGAAGCGGCCTTCAAGCGCCAACTGGATCAGTCCAATGGTCGCTTCGATGTCGGCCTGTCGGACAAGACCGATGTACTGCAGTCTCAGGCCAGCTACGACACCGCCCGCGCTTCGCGGCTGACCGCGCAACGGCAGGTCGACGACGCCTTGCAGGCCTTGGTGACCCTGACCAACCGCGAGTACATCGCCTTGCAGGGCATCGTCCACACCTTGCCGATCCTGACGCCGAGCCCCAACGATGCCAAGGCCTGGGTCGACACCGCTTTACAGCAGAATCTCAACCTGCTGGCCAGCAACTACGCCGTTACCGCTGCCGAAGAAAGCCTGCGCCAGCGCAAGGCCGGACACGCCCCCACGGTAGACTTGGTGGCGCAATACGAAAAAGGCGACAACGACAACTTCCAGCTCAGCAACCCGACCGAGACCCCTGGCTTGGTGTATGGCAGCGACGTGTCGCGGCGCTCGATCGGCGTGCAGGTCAATATCCCGCTCTACAGCGGCGGCATGGTCAGCTCACAGGTCCGCCAGGCCTATCAGCGCCTGGTGCAAAGCGAGCAACAGCGTGAAAGCCTGCGCCGTCAGGTGGTGGAGAACACCCGCAATCTGCACCGCGCGGTGAACACCGACGTGGAGGAAGTGGCGGCTCGCAAGCAGTCGATCATCTCCAACCAGAGCGCCGTCGAAGCCACCCAGATTGGCTATCAGGTCGGTACCCGCAACATCGTCGACGTGCTCGATGCCCAGCGTCAGCTGTATGCCTCGGTGCGCGATTACAACAACTCGCGCTACGACTACATCCTCGACAACCTGCGCCTCAAGCAAGCGGCCGGGACCCTGAGCCCGCAAGACCTGCAAGACCTGGCGCGTTATCTCAAGCCTGATTACAACCCGGACAAGGACTTCCTGCCGCCGGACCTGGCCGCTGCGGCGCAGGCGTTGTTGAAGCCGGCGAAGAAGAAATAGCGGTTCACATCGCTCGCAGTAACGCGCGAATCGGCAAGAACATTGGCGTGCTGCCATGATTGTCCGGTTTGGGAGCTGTTTCCCAACACTCTGCAAGAAATTTCTGACGGGGTTTAGACACGCCACTCAACGTCACACCAACCGCCCCAACCCCGCGAGCAATCGCTCCAGCGCCCCCTGATTGGCCTTCATCACCGCCACCCCCGCCGCGCCCATCTTGGCGGCATCGCGGGGCAGTTCGATGAGGCGCTGCACGGCGGTGGCCAGGCCGTCGGCGTCGTCGACCTCCTGCAAGGCCCCGGCGCTGCGCAGCATGGCGGCGATTTCAAGGAAGTTGAACAGGTGCGGGCCGCTGAGCACCGGCTTGGCCAGCGCTGCCGGTTCGAGCAAATTGTGGCCACCGTTGGGCACCAGGCTGCCGCCGACGAAGGTGATGTCGGCCAAGGCATAGAGAAACAGCAACTCGCCCATGGTGTCGCCCAGCAGCACCGAGACCTGCGCATCGACTGGCTGATCAAGAGAGCGCCGTGCCGTGGCAAAGCCTTGCTGTGTGCACAGGCTGAAAACACTATTGAAGCGCTCGGGGTGGCGCGGGACCAGAATCAGCAGCGCATCAGAGTGGGTCACGAGCAGCTGTCGATGGGCGTTGAGGATGACCTCATCCTCGCCTTCATGAGTACTCGCGGCGATCCAGATCGGGCGGCCGCTGGCTTGCCATTGGCCGCGCAATGCGTCGGCACGCGCTACCAAGGCGGGATCGATGCTCAGGTCGAATTTGATCGAGCCGGTCACCTGCACGCATTCAGGCCGCGCCCCCAGTTGCCGAAAGCGTTCGGCCTCGGCTTCGGTCTGGATCGCCAGCAGACTCAGCTCGGCCAGCATCGGCCGGGTCAGGCCGGCAAAGCGCGCGTAGCCGCGAGCGGAACGTTGCGAAAGGCGGCCATTGGCCAACGCCACCGGAATGCCGCGGCGGGCGCATTGATGAATATGGTTGGGCCACAGTTCGGTCTCCATGATCACCGCCAGCCGAGGTTGCAGGTGATTGAGGAAACGCGCCGATGCCCATGGCAAGTCATAGGGCAGGTAGCAGTGCTGGATGCGCGGCTCGTGAGCGAACAGCGCGAGGATGCGCTCGCTGCCAGTGGGCGTCATGCAGGTCACGGTGATGGCCTGCCCTGGATTGCGCTTGAGCAGCTCGCGGATCATCGGCGCGGCGGCGATGCTCTCGCCTACCGAGACCGCGTGGACCCAGATGCCACCCTGCTGCATCGGTGGCAGACCGAAACCGAAACGTTCGCGGATACGCTTTGCATAGGCCGGCGCTTTGCGCGCGCGCAGCCACAGGCGTATCGCCAGGATCGGCAGGCCGAGGTGAAACAGCAGGGTGTAGAGAGTTCTGTTCATGGCGGCGGAGTTTACCTTGGCGCCGGGGGCTTGGCATCTATGGCGAATCTGGGGGCCCTTTCGCGGGCAAGCCTTGCTCCCACAGTGTCAGCCGATCTAGAGTCGTACGCCTGTGGGTGCAAAGGTGCGCGTTCGCGCCGAAGAGGCCCGCAATTACCCTCACCCGATCGCCTGCAACTCCAGCGCAAAGCGCTCCGCCAACCACTGCCCCGCCGGCCCCAGCGGCGCATCACGCCGCCACGCCAACTCCACCACCAAGGGCGGTGGCGTCCAGTCGCTGACCAGCTCGACCATCGACCCCTGGTACGCCGGGTATTGCACCACGTGGCGCGGCAGCCACGCCCAGCCCAGGCCGCAACGCAGCAACTCGGCGATCATGTAGAAACTGTCGGCCCGCCAGATGTGCGGGCTGATGGCCTCGCCACCCGGGAACCCGCTGCTCTGCACCGCAATCAGCAACTGCCGGTGCCGGGCCAACTGCTGGCGACTGACCCGCGGCTCACCCGCCAGCGGATGCCCGCTGGGGCACACGGTGACCATTTCGACCCGCCCCAGCGCGCGCCTCTCCAGCTGCGCAGGGATCTGCTCGTGGCGAAACAGCAAGCCCAGGTCGGCATGCCGGTCCACCAGTCGCCTGGCAACGTCGCCCTGGGCGGCATTGGCGATATGCACCTGCACTGCCGGGAAGGCACCGGCAAAGGCTTCCAGCCCGTCGATCACCGGCTGATAAGGCATGGCCTCATCCTGCGCCAGGCGCAATTGCGCCTCCTGCCCGCGCATCAGCGCCAGCGCGCGGCCGTCGAGGCGCTCGCATTGGCGCAGCACCTCGCGGGCTTCGTCGAGCAGCGCCCTGCCCGCCTCGGTCAGTTGCGGCTGTCGGCCACTGCTGCGCTCGAACAATACCACCCCGAGATCTGCCTCCAGCAAGGCGATGGCGGTGCTGACCGCCGACTGGGCTCGGTGCAGATCCCGCGACACCGCTGAAAACGAGCGCTGTTCAGCGACTTTGACGAACAGGCGGATCTGTTCGAGATTCCATCGGGCTTCGGTCACGGCGACCTATCTCCTTATCAGATGGGTAATGACTTTACCGCATCTGATGATCTCGCGAAAATATCGCCATGACCTGTGGCAAAGGGTTTGGCCCCGATTATCGGTCAGCCGCTCGATGTGCCTGACACACCGCAATTGTGAGGTCAGCCCCCTCGCTACAGCGTTGGCATCCAATTTGGGAGATTCACCATGACCGCTTACTACTATCTCGCTATCGCCATTTGCGCCGAAGTGATCGCCACCGTCTCGATGAAAGCCGTCAAGGGCTTCAACACGCCGCTGCCACTGATCCTGGTCATCATCGGCTACGCCATCGCCTTCTGGATGCTGACGCTGGTAGTGCGCAGCATTCCGGTGGGGGTTGCCTATGCGGTCTGGGCGGGGATGGGGATCGTCATGGTGAGTATCGCGGCGCTGTTCATTTATGGGCAGAAACTCGACGTGCCGGCGATGCTGGGGATGGCGCTGATCGTCTGCGGGGTGGTGGTCATTCAGTTGTTTTCGAATACGGCGGGGCATTGATCGGTTAGCGGCCTTTAACAACTGCGATGGCATTGACGGGCTCTGCCCGCGAAGAGGCCATCGAATTTTGCGCAATCACCTCTGCCTGTATACTGCCGCCCTGTCTTTGCCATCGAGGTCCCCCGCATGCCATCCGCTCTCAACACTGACGTCCTGATCGTCGGCGCCGGCGTCGCCGGGCTTTGGCTCAATGCGCGGTTGCGCCGCCTGGGATACTCGACCGTGCTGGTGGAGCGTGCCGGCCTGGGTGGCGGGCAGAGTCTCAAGTCCCAGGGGATCATCCATGGCGGCGCCAAATATGCGCTGCATGGCGCACTCACTGGGGCCTCGGAAGCCATCGCCGAGATGCCCCAGCGCTGGCGCGACGCGTTTGCTGGCACCGGTGAAGTGGATCTGCGCGGCGCTCGCGTGTTGTCCGAGGCGCATTACCTGTGGTCGCCGGGCACCCTGGCCGGCAACCTCACCAGCTTCTTCGCCAGCAAGGCGGTGCGGGGTCGTGTCGATCAGGTCAAAGGCGATCAGTTGCCCCCGGCGCTGCAGGACAAAGCCTTCAAGGGCAAGGTCTATCGTCTGGCGGAACTGGTGGTGGACGTGCCCAGCGTGATCACTCGTCTGGCCGAACTCGGCGGCGACAGCCTGCTGGCCGGCGAGCACATCGTCCCGCTGCATGAAGGCGATCAGCTCTGCGGCCTGGTGGTCGACGGGCGAGAGATTCGTGCCCAACGCATCGTGCTCAGCGCCGGCGAGGGCACGGCTGACCTGCTCCAGGCGCTGGATATTCCGCAGCCGAAGATGCAGACCCGCCCGTTGCACATGATCCTCGCCAAGGGCGCCAGCCTCAAGCCGCTGTACGCCCACTGTCTGGGCGGCGGACCGAAACCACGCATCACCGTCACCACCCATCCGGCACCCGATGGCCAGTGGGTCTGGTACCTGGGCGGGGATATCGCCGAAGCCGACGGCGTGGCCCGCGAGCCCGCCGCGCAGATCGCCACCGCGCGCAAGGAGCTCGGCCAGTTGCTGCCATGGATCGACCTCAGTCAGGTGCAATGGGCCACGCTGCGGGTCAACCGCGCCGAGCCCGCGCAATCCGGCTTGGTGCGCCCGGACAACGCTTTCCTCGCCGAGCAAGGGCGCCTGCTGGTGGGCTGGCCGACCAAACTGGCGCTGGCGCCGGACTTCGCCGAACGAGTGATCACTGCGCTGCAACGCGATGCCATCGTCCCCGGCGCCTCTTCGGCCTTGCCCGAACTGCCGCGCCCGACGCTCGGCCAGACCCCTTGGGAGCAACTGTTGCCATGACTATCGCCACTCTGCACGACCTGCATCGCCCGCTGGGCAGCACCGGTTTGATGGTCTCGCCGCTGGGCCTGGGCACCGTCAAGCTGGGCCGCGACCAAGGGGTCAAATACCCCAACGGCTTCACCATCCCCGACGATTATCAAGCTCGCGCACTGCTCAACCAGGCACGCGGCCTGGGCATCAATCTGATCGACACCGCGCCCGCCTACGGCATCAGTGAAGAACGCCTGGGCCCGCTGCTGCGTGGTCAACGCAATGACTGGGTGATCGTCAGCAAGGTCGGTGAAGAATTCGCAGACGGCCAGTCGCACTTCGACTTCAGCGCCGAACACACTCGGCTTTCGGTTGAGCGCAGCCTGAAACGTCTCGAAACAGATCATCTGGAAATGGTTCTGGTGCATTCCGATGGCAACGACCTGTTCATCCTCGAACAGACTGGCGTCTACGAGACCCTCGAACAGCTCAAGCGCGAAGGCAAACTGCTGGCGTTCGGTTTTTCCGGCAAAACCGTGGCCGGCGGCCTGAAGGCCCTGGAACGCGGCGATTGCGCCATGGTCACTTATAACCTGAGCGAGCAATCGGAAGCGCCGGTCATCGACCACGCTCAGCAACACGGCAAGGGCATTCTGGTGAAAAAAGCCCTGGCCAGCGGACACGTCTGCCTGACCCCAGGCGTAGACCCAGTGCGTGCCAGCTTCGAATTGTTGTTTGACCGCCCCGGCATCGCCAGTGCTATTGTCGGGACGATCAACCCGCTGCACCTTGCCCATAACGTCAATACGGCGGCGTCCGTGCTACGCCGCCCTTAGCGCCGCCGTCGCGGCCGACCCCGACGCCAGAAGGAGCCGACATGCCGCGATTGCTTAAAAAGAAGAACCCCAGCAACTTCAAGACCCTGCCCCTGTTCGTCGAAGCCACTGCCGACTCCCTGAGCTATGAAGGGGTCGGCATGCCGCTGAATTTCTCCCAGACGCTCGAGCGCCGCAAGCAGATCGCCATCGACGATCCGCAGCGCTTCTCCGTCGAACTGGCCAACCTCGGCGTGTCGGTGCGCCTGACCCTCAACTGGCAGAACCGCGACTATTGGGTGCTGGTACGCCAACGGCGCGAGGACCGCGGCGATGTAGTGCTCAAGCTGATCTCAGGCTACGTGCCCGCTCACGAACTCAATCTGCCACTGCACACCGCCGTGCAGGAAGTGGCCGAAGAGTGCCTGCTGGAAACTCCCGACGGCTGGCTCAATGGCCGCTTCAAGGATACTTGGCTGCCGGCACCCTACGAGCCGGCCCTGCGCTACCGCGAATCCGCACCCTTCGCCCTCAGCCCGCGCATGGGCGCAGCCAAGCCGGTACGCTGTGGCAGTCTCAACCTGATCGAGCGCCCGCGCGCCTACGTGCACCTGCCGACCGCATCCCTGCAACTGGTCTACGATCTGCGCCTGGAGATCCCCCGCGAAGCCAAGGTGCTGAGCTTGTTCCATGTCGACGAAAAACTCGACAAGGGCCAACTCGAAGCACGTCTGGACCGCCGTCGCCCCGACCTCTATCTGCTGCCCCTGCTGGACGGCAAGCCGGTGCCCAAGCTCTATACCCTCAAGCGCGACAAGCTGATCCCGGCCAGTACCCGCGGGGTGTTCCTGGCCGAAAGCTTTGCCGCCCAGGAAGGCTGGGTGGTGCGCGACGAGCGCATTCGCTGGAAGGACTGGGTCAAGCAGCAAGGCCTGGTGCTGCCGAAAAACCAGCGGACCGGCCTGGTGCGCCTGCGGGTCAAGGCGCGCAAGCTGGTGCGCATGGTGCGGGGGCATTTACCGGGGT
>CAJCIO010000122.1 GCA_903970465.1 Gammaproteobacteria bacterium | reverse complement strand
TGGTCCTTTGCTGCGGGCCTGTGCGGCCGCCCCTCCAGCAGGCCGCGTGGAGGCGCCTGAAGAGAGGGCGATCCCGGCAGGATGCCGGGTCAGGCGCGTTAGGCCATGGATGGCCTATTGCGCCGTGCCCTCTCTTCAGGTGCCGGAGCGCGGGTACCCTGAGCCTAAGCGAAGGGCCAATGGGCAGGGCGCACCGCACAGGCCCGCAGCAAAGGACCACACTCAATCCCGACCGCCCAGCTACAAACCAAAAAAAAGCCCGAATCCTTCGCAGGACTCGGGATTTGCAGTGTGTGGGGGCCCAGGATTACTTGGCTTGCGCCGTATCTTCCTTGTCCTGGAACTTGTCGATCGCATCCGTCAGGCGCTTGGCCAATGCCGGGTAGTTTTCGTCGAAGTGATGTCCGCCGGGCAGTTCCAACTTGGTACCCGGAGCCGTCGCTTCGGTGCAGCCGGTCTCTTCCGCTTCTTCCTTGCCGTACACGCAAAGCACCTTGGCAGCCGGGAGCTTGGCCATTTCCGGCCCGGTTGGCGCCTCTTTGCCAGCCGCGCCGAGCCAACCTTCAACCGCGATCTCGAAGCTGCCGGTACGAGCGAAGGCCAGCAGGATCACGCCATCGATGTGGCTCTGGTCTTCGGGCGCCAAGCGGTTGTAGACCGCTGGCAGCACGTCAGCGCCAAATGAGTAGCCGGCCAGGATGAAGCGTTTGGTGCCCCATTTCTGACGGTAGAAGTGCATCAGCTGAGCGAGGTCGTAGGCGGTTTCTTCCGGGCTCTTGTGCTGCCAGTAGTAGCGCAGCGTGTCGATACCCACCACCGGATAGCCGAGCTTGGCCATTTCGCCCGCCACGTCGCGGTCCAGATCGCGCCAGCCACCATCACCGGACAGGAACAGCGTCACGGTGTCGGAGGATTGCCCCGCAGGCACCTCCACCACTGGAATCTTCAACTGGCCAGCGGATTGCCCGACCAGAACGTCGGCCAGCGAATTCTTCATCACCTGTGGCAGGTTTACATCGTAGTCACTGATGCTGGTCTGAGCGTTGGGCTGGTCGCGCACGAAGGCAGCGGCGACGTCGTCCGGATTGTCATTCCAGGCCACGGTCCATTTGCCGTGGGGGGCGGACTTGATCAGTGGCGTCTTGCATTTGGGCTCGAAGGGCGGCGGCGGCACGGCTGGCTTCGGCGCATCTGGGTCCGGTTCCTCGGCATGCTCGATGGTGAAGTCCACCGAGATGGCCTGAGCCTTGTCGTTGTTCTGGCTGGCCAGCCATTGCCACGCCAGGGTCGCACCAGGGCCGATGCCGCTGACCACGTCAGGTGCGCCATCGAGCTTCTTCAAGCCAGCTTGCAATGCCTGGGCCTGCAGAGTGCAATCGTCCTTGGGCAGAACGATCTGGATGATCTGCGCCGAGCCGGACTGGCTCAGGTCCAGCAACTGGTTGTCATTGAGCATCTGCTCGGCTGGAACCGCTAGCGCCACCCGCGACTTGATGCGCGTGCCTGGGGTCACCAGTGCTGCCTTGCTACCGTCGCTCAGGGCGATCTGCTCCACATGAGCCGCCGGGGCAGGGCGGTTCCAGAACCAGTAACCGCCTGCCAGCGCGAGGATCAATACCACCAGCGTGACGAGAACTGCTCGCCCGTAACGTCGAATCATCAGCGTTTCACCAATCCAGTCAAGCCGCCTGCAATCAGGGCGGCAGTATCAGCCAATGCCACCATCGGATCGAGTCCTGCGGGCACGGCCATGTAACGAGGTTCCCAGTCGGGCTGGAATTTGTCTTTGAAACGACGCAGCCCCTGGAAGTTATACAGTTGCTCGCCGCGTTGGAACACCATCGAACCCAGGCGCTGAGTCAATGGTGCACCACGCCGCGTCTGCAAGCCGGACAAAGGCACCATCCCCAGGCTGAAGCGCGCATATTCCTTGGCTTTGTAGTGCTGGATCAAGCCGACCATCATGAACTCCATGGTCAGCTTCGGTGCTTCAGGGTGCGCGCGCATCAGGTCCAGGCTGGCCAAATCATGGCGATCGGTTTCAAGCAGATTGGCGAAGGCCACCGGCTTGCCTTCGAAATGGACGATGACAATACGGAAATGCTTGAGGTAGTCGGCGCTGAAGCGGCCCAGAGAGAAGCCTTTTTCGCGCACATTCTTACCTGATAACCAGGCGTCCGAGATGATTTTTAGTTCATCCAGAGGTGCAGTGCCCGGCTCGTAGACTTCCAATGACAGGCCATCGCGGGTGCCGCGGTTCCAGGTGTAACGCAGGTCCTTCATCTCCTTGCCCTTGGCTTCCAGGTCGAAGGTGTGCAGATTGACGCGGGCTTCTTCGCCGAGCTTGATAGCGGTCAGGCCGATGTCCATATAGAACGGCAGGTTCTCGGCACGCACCTGATAGAACACCGGACGGGCGTGGTGCAGGTCGCACAGGTCGCGAAACTGCCAGATCATCTCGGCGCGCGGCTGAGTCGGACCGATCGGGTCGTAGAGGGCGACCAGGCTGCGCCCGCGCCGGGCGTACATGATGAATGCCTTGTCGTTAGGGTGGAACAGCAGCGCCTTGTCGCCGGTCAGGGCCAGGCCGCCGTCCGGCTGGCTGGAATGCGCGAGGATGCGCGCTGCGCGCTCGAGTTCTTCCGGGGTCGGCAAGTGGATAGTCGGCCGTGCCGTGCGCAACAGCCAGGTCAGAGCGACGATGATCAACAGTACCGCGCTGCCTAAAGCCGAGCGCAAGCCGCGGGGTGCATCGGCATCCAGCGTGAACTGCCACCACAACTGGTTGTTGTAGGGCACGTCCTGATAAGCGAAGAACAGCAGCCAGATCGAAGATGCGACCACGCAGGCGCTCGACACCAGCCACACGCCCGAGAAAGGCACTTCGAGCAAACGGCTCGGGCGATAAAAAGAGCGGCGGAACACCGCCAGCAGGGCGGCGGTGAGGGTCAGCATGGTGGCTTCTTCCCAATCGAAGCCCTTGAGCAGCGACAGCAAAGCACCGACCAGCAACAGAATGGTGGTCAGCATCCAGGCGGCCGACAGGCGTCGACGCAGGCCCTGAGCCAGCAGCAGGCAGAGCACGCCGATCAGGCTGGCACCGAAGTGCGAGGCATCGATAAGCCGATGGGGCAGGAGAAAGCCCATATGTTCCAGACGGGTGTCGATTTCCGGGGTGGCGCCGGAAAACAGCAGCACCACGCCCGACAAGAACACCAGCAGCGCGAGTACCGGCGCCGCCAGCCCCGAAGCCACGCGAATGGCTTGCTGGGCGAAGAAGAACCGCCTGCCCTCGTTGATCAGCAGCATCACGCAGGCCACCAGCAATGGCAGCACCACATAGATGATGCGGTACAACAACAGAGCCGCCGCCAGTGGCGCCGCGCCGATCTGATCGGCGAAGGCCGCCAGCAGGATGGCTTCGAACACCCCGACCCCGCCGGGTACATGGCTCAGTACCCCGGCCGCCAGGGCCAGCAGGTACACCAGCAGGAAGGCGCCGAACGGCGGGGTTTCAGGCAGCAGCAAATACAGCACCGTCGCGGCAGCTGCCACATCGAGGGCGGTGATCACCAGTTGCAGCAGGGTCAGGCGCAGGGTCGGCAAGCGCAAGGTGCGGCGGCCGACGCGAACCAGCAGATTGTTGGCGATGGGCTGTTCCGGCAGGCGCCGACGATAGATACCGACGGCCAGCGCGGCGAACAGCAGCAGGATGGCGACGGCTACGCTGCCCAGCAGGCCTTCCGAGAGCCCGAGGGCGGTCGCAGCGGCAGGCAGGTTGCTCAGCGTTGCCAGGGCGGCCAGTGGCGGCAGGGCGCAACCCAGGGAAAGGCTGGCGAACAGGGTCATGCGCGCGACTTCGGTGGCGCCCATGCCTTTGCGTGAATAAAGACGGTAGCGCACCGAGCCGCCGGAAAGCAGCGACAAGCCGATGGCGTTACCGATGGCGAAGGCGGTAAAACCGCCTAATGCCAGCGTCGCCGGTTTGAGGTCGGCGCCGGCATAACGGCTGGCGGACCACTCGTAGCCGAGCAGAACGATAAAGCCGACCACCGTTGCGGCCAGCGCACCTGCCAGGGAAGAGCGGGGCGTGCTCAATACCGAGTCATGCAGGGCGTAGATATCCATCTCGAACAACAAATGCCAGCACGCCATCAAGGCAATACCGAACAGCAGCAATGTCACCGTCAACCCGATCGGCTGCCGGTAGCGGCTCAGCAATTCCAGCCAGCGCAGACGCCGAGGATCGATCGGGTGGACGGGAGCACTGCTAGTGTCAACTTCCTGTGAGTCGGGGCGCATCAAAAACCTCGTGGACGCTGGACGACGGGATTCAGCCAATCCGGTCTTTTTAACCTGTCCATCTGAAAAAAAATGTAATTCCAATGTTAACTCGTACGACCATTAAGCGGCGAACCTGTGCAAACCTTTAGCGCAAGTTTCACGATCACGGGTCAGTTGTCACCTTGACGATAGTCTAAGCGATTGAAATGGCAGTTTTTTTAGCGCACACAAAAAAGGCCACTTTTTCAAGTGGCCTTCTCTGATGTTTGGTTGCGGGAGCCGGATTTGAACCGACGACCTTCGGGTTATGAGCCCGACGAGCTACCAGACTGCTCCATCCCGCGTCTGTGGAGTTGATTCTACAGGGACGCGCTGCCTTGTCAAACGATGATTTACAGAAAATTCTTGTCGTTCAATCGCTTAGCGAGCTGGGAAGGTACTCAAGGGCAGTAGGGGCGGGGCTTTGAGGCCTATTAAGGGGCTATTTCCGATTGATAAAATAAATTGCCAAGGCGCCCACCAGGGAATTCTTTCACAACAGATGCGGCATTTAGCTGGCAATGCGATACTGTACAAAATACCAGTTCACACGGTTTTTCCAGTGCAGAGCTTCACTCGATCATGACCCAACGTAAAATCATCCACGTCGATTGCGACTGTTTTTACGCCGCCATCGAAATGCGCGATGACCCGCAACTGGCAGGCAAGCCATTGGCGGTCGGCGGTTCGGCCGAGCGCAGGGGGGTGATTGCCACGTGCAATTACGAGGCGCGTGCCTACGGTGTGCGTTCAGCGATGTCATCGCGACATGCCCTCAAGCTCTGCCCGGACCTGCTGATCGTCAAGCCACGCATGGATGCCTATAAAGAAGCGTCCCGCGAGATTCATACAATCTTTCGCGAATACACCGACCTCATCGAACCCTTGTCGCTGGATGAAGCCTATCTGGACGTGTCCGATTGCGCGCATTTTGCCGGCAGCGCCACGCGTATCGCCCAAGATATCCGCCGCAAGGTTTCCAAGCGCCTGCATATCACCGTGTCGGCCGGGGTGGCGCCGAACAAGTTCCTCGCCAAAATTGCCAGCGATTGGCGCAAGCCCGATGGACTGTTCGTGATTACCCCGGGGGAGGTCGAGGATTTTGTCGCCGAGCTGTCGGTCAGCAAGTTGCACGGTGTGGGCAAGGTCACCGCCGAAAAGCTGCAACGTCAGGGCATCGAGCGCTGCCTTGATCTGCGCCAGTGGAGCAAGCTCAAGCTGGTGCGCGAGTTCGGCAGTTTCGGCGAACGCCTTTATAGCCTCGCGTGGGGCATAGACGAGCGCCCGGTGCAGAACGACAGTCGGCGTCAGTCAGTGAGTGTGGAAAATACTTACGACAAAGATTTGCCGGATTTGGCCAGCTGCCTTGCCAAGTTGCCAGAGTTGATGGAGACGCTGGAGGGGCGGATGGCGCGGATCGACAGCAGTTATCGCCCCGGCAAGCCTTTCGTCAAGGTCAAGTTCCACGATTTCACCCAGACTACCCTTGAGCAAGCGGGGGCAGGCCGCGACCTCGACAGCTACCAGCAATTGCTCACCCAGGCATTCGCGCGCGGCAGCAAGCCAGTGCGTTTGCTGGGTATCGGTGTGCGCCTGCAGGACCTGCGCGGCGCCCATGAACAGCTGGAGCTGTTCAGTTCTTAAGCTTCACTGACGCGAGATCAGTGATTCGGTACAGTCACGTGGCGGCCAGCGCGGGCCAGCGCACGAAGAAAATCATGCTGCAGCTCTGGATCGTTGCGGGTCAACTCGACCAGGCTTTGTTCCAGATCGGCCGCCTCGGTCTCGAAACCCAGTTCTGACAGGCGCTTGACGCGGTGTACCCACTGGCCGACATCGTCGTCTTCCAGGTCATCGAAAATCAGCCCGCGGGCTTCCAGCAGTTTACTGCGCAAATCGTTGCTGAGGTCCAGCGCCGCTTCGCCATGGGTATGGTCGTCGTCATCCTTGGCGCTGAATTGCAGGCGTGCGACGTTACGCAGGCTGTTGTCGGCAAACGGGCTGTCGAGCAGATTGACCCGCACAAAACCGTCGCGATCAGTGTTGAGCGAGTACAGGTGGCTGCCGGCGGTCACGTCTACCGGGCGATTGCTCCACGGCAGGCTGATGACCTCTTGGCGCTTGTCCTTCTGCACTTCCTTGACGCTGGATAGGTTCTGCTCGGCGCGACCGCTGGAGGGCATGTTCATCGCCGGGTTGAGGCCGGCGAGGCCATCGGTGATCCAGTCATGGGTGACGCTATCGGGCAAGCGCCCCAAGGCGAAGATATTGACCACGTTGGCGCCCACGCCACCCACCACGGCGACGGCCCCCAAGGGGATCTCGTAGACCTTGCGCCAAGGTTGATAGGGGGTGTAGCGGTCATAGTTGCGGGTGACTTCGAACTCAGTGACTTCGAAAGTTCGGTGTTCGTTGACGCGCACACGGCGCTGCGGCTCGTCGAGAGTCGTTGGTTCGCCGACGTCGATCTGCACGCTGTGCTCGAGCAATTTGCGCTCTACGCGTTCCTCGTGTTCGTTGCGCGGCGACATGTGGTTGGCGCAGCCAGCGAGGAACAAGGCGCCGCACAAGGCGGCGCTTTTAAGCGCTAGCGGCAGCGCGGGGCTGGCCGCCACGGGCTTTGGTTTGTCCATGATCGATCTGCCGTCAGCGGCGCACGCGAGCCTGGATGAACGCGAGCACGTCGGCGACGGCCAGCGCTTGCGGCTCACTGTCGGTACGGCCTTTGTACTCCAGATTGCCTTCAGCCAGGCCGCGGTCGCTGACCACGATACGGTGCGGGATGCCGATCAGCTCCATGTCGGCGAACTTGATGCCGGGGCTGGTCTTCTTGTCGCGGTCATCCAGCAGGACGTCGAAACCGGCGGCAGTCAGCTCGGCGTAGAGCTTGTCGGTCGCTTCGCGCACCTGTTCGGTTTCGTAGCGCAGCGGTACCAGGGCGATCTGGAATGGCGCCAAGGCGTCGCTCCAGATGATGCCGCCGGCGTCGTTGTTCTGCTCGATGGCGGCTGCCACCACGCGCGAAACGCCGATACCGTAGCAACCCATGGCCAGCGTCACAGGCTTGCCGTTTTCGCCCAGCACCTGGCACTTGAGCGCTTCGCTGTACTTGGTGCCGAGCTGGAAGATATGCCCGACTTCGATACCGCGCTTGATGCTCAGCGTGCCTCTGCCGTCCGGGCTAGGGTCGCCATCGACGACGTTGCGCAGGTCGGCCACTTCCGGCAGCGGCAGGTCGCGCTCCCAGTTGACGCCAAAGTAGTGCTTGTCGTCGATGTTGGCGCCAATACCGAAGTCGCTCATGAACTGCACCGAGCGATCGATGATGCACGGCAGCGGCAGGTTCAACGGGCCCAGGGAGCCAGCGCCCGCGGCGATGGCATTACGCAGCTCGGCATCGGTGGCCATGACCAGCGGGCTGGCAACCAGCGGATGGTTGCCTGCCTTGATTTCGTTGAGCTCGTGGTCGCCACGGATCACCAGGGCGATCAGCTTGCCTTCTTCGGCGGCGCGCACGATCAGCGTCTTGACGGTTTTCTCGATAGGCAGGTTATAGCCTTCGACCAAGGCGGCGATGGTCTTGGCATCCGGCGTGTCGACCAGGCGTAATTCTTCGCTCGGGGCAGGGCGTACGGTTTCCCGTGGTACGGCTTCGGCTTTTTCGATGTTGGCGGCGTAGTCGGAGCCATCGCTGAAGGCTATGTCGTCCTCACCGGACTCGGCCAGCACGTGGAACTCATGGGAGCCGGCGCCACCGATCGAGCCGTTGTCGGCTTCTACCGGGCGGAATTTCAGGCCCAGACGGGTGAACACGTTGCAATAGGCCTGGTGCATGCGGTCATAGGTGACCTGCAGCGACGGCTGATCGGCGTGAAAGGAGTAGGCGTCCTTCATGATGAATTCGCGGGCTCGCATCACACCGAAGCGTGGGCGAATCTCGTCGCGGAATTTGGTCTGGATCTGATACAGGTTGATCGGCAACTGTTTATAGCTGCTCAACTCATTGCGGGCGATGTCGGTGATCACCTCTTCGTGGGTCGGTCCGGCACAGAATTCGCGGCCGTGACGGTCCTTGAGGCGCAGCAGCTCAGGGCCGTATTGCTCCCAGCGGCCGGATTCCTGCCACAGCTCGGCGGGCTGGATGCCAGGCATCAAGACTTCGAGGGCGCCGGCGGCGTCCATTTCCTCGCGCACGATGCGCTCGACCTTGCGCATCACACGCAGCCCCATCGGCAGCCAGGTATACAGGCCCGACGCGAGTTTGCGAATCATCCCGGCGCGCAGCATCAACTGGTGGCTGATAACCACTGCATCGGAAGGGTTTTCTTTGAGGGTGGCGAGCAAATATTGACTGGTGCGCATGGTAGGCCGTTGTCTGTTGCTGAATTTTATGTAAGGCGGGCATTGTACGGTGCTGGTCTGGAGACGTACAGGGCAGGGCGTTTGTGCGATTGCCTGCATGGAAAAGCCCGGCACTGAGGCCGGGCTTTTCAGGGGTGCTACCGGTTCAGCGCATTCTTTACAGAATGGTGATTGGGTAGTCGACGATCAGACGGAAGTTGTTGGTGTCGCCGTCAGCCTGACCGCCGCTGGCGTTATGCCACGCTAGGCGAGTACGGAAAGACAGGTTTTTGACCGGGCCTTCCTGGATCACGTATTTGGCCTCCAGGTTGGTCTCGTTGTGGGTACCGCCACTCTGGTTAAAGCCTACAGCCTGATAGAAGGCGTTGTTGCTGGCCTCGATGTGATCACCGTAAGCATAGCGAGCCATGAAGGACAGGCCAGGTATACCGTAGCTAGCCATCGCCAGGTCATACTGCAGCTTGAACGAGCGTTCGCCCGGGCTGTTGAAGTCAGAGATCTGGATGGAGTTGGCCAGGAAGATCGAATCGCCGCCGCCGCCCCTGCCGTTGTCCCCTACACCAACGTAGTCAAAAGCTGTGTTGCCGTTGACCTTCTGAAAGCCCAGAGTAACTGTATGGGCGGTCAGGAAAGAATACGCCGCCGCGAGCGAGAACGTATTATTGTTGATGTCGCCGGCATTAGACTTGCCCGAATCCTGGGTGTTGTAGTAGTTCAGGTCGAAGGTGACAGACTGATCGCTGGCCAGGGGCAGAACGTAGTTCACGTTGCCGTAGTACTGGTTCCAGATGTCGTGGAACTGCGACATGTAGGCGCCGACAGTCAGTTGGTCGTTGATGCTGTAGCGACCACCTCCGAAGTTGACTGAATCGGTCGGCACGTTTGCATAAGTGGCATAGATGCCGCCGTCACGATTGGTCGAACCCGAGGAAGTCGATGAGGTGTAGTGACCCACTTCGAGATCCAGACCTTTGATTTCACTGCTTTGCAGGCTCACGCCGCTAGCGGTTTGCGGCATGATGCGCGAACCACCAACAGCGAACACCGGGCTGGTGCTTGGCGCCAAGTCGCCGATTTTCAGTTCGGTTTTGGATATACGGAATTTGACTGCGCCGCCGGCTTTGCCAGCGCTGTCGTGTACGTCACCATCTGAATCGGCAGAGATGTTGCCAGTCCCGGTGCCTTTAGAGTTCAAGGTGTAGGCGCCGTAGGCGAAGGCGTCGATGCCGACACCGATGGTGCCAGTGGTGTAGCCGGAGCTGAAGTTGCCGAGAGCAGCAGCGGTCCAGTCTTTGTTATCACGGTTGTGATAACCCTTGTTGTCCGCATTCCAATAGAAGCTGCGCAGCAGGACAGTCGCGGTGCTGTCTTCGATAAAGCCCTTCGCAGTGGCCTGGTCGGACACGAACGGTGCGGCGAAGACCAGCTGGGTGCTAGCGGCGGTAACTGCGAGAGCGATTGCGCTCCACTTCATCACTTTCATCGATGATTGCTCCTTTGGTTTTAGTCGGTGAGCTGTCGTCTTTATATAGGTAACGACTAGCTCTTTTTTTCGTGTCGGATGGCGACTCGCCAGTCCGGCCCAATTCAATAATCTTTATGAAGCGGGTTGTATTGGGCTTTTTATCTCAATGTCGCAATTACAATCCTGAATGTCGCAAAAGACCCGTTTCGTTCCCTCATTACAATAAAAACGGCACCTTCACCTGTCTCTTTGCCTGGAACCTTCAAACGGTCCTTAAACCCGTTGATGTTCTTGTCTATTAACTCTTAGCAACAAGCGTGCACAAACGTGCCAGGCGCCAACAAAATTTTCACTTTTTTTCATTTTTTGCTCGGAACCCCCGTAAAACCGGGCTGTCGATGGCTTTCGAATTTTCCACAAGCGTGCATTTCACCTCAGCTTACCTTTAGCAAGCTTACGGTTTTGTTACCGGACGGCCGTCGAAAAGAGTCTGGGATCGTCAACATGGCGCACTGCCATCGCTCAGGCTGTTCTTTAATGGTGCGAAAAGTAGCACTGGGCTGGTTGATGTTACTCGAGCTCTGGCTTTTGGCAACTAGCATGGTTATTCCATTTGATGCTTGAGCTAGAGCGTTGCGTGCCCCTTGAGAAATCAATGCTAATGTTATCGCTGCCCGTTATAAGCGCTCACAGGTCAGCTGTTTTCGAGCCGTGTTCGGTAACGGTGCGAAAATTAGTAACTGCGGGCGATAACGGGGCATTGCTGGGCGGCGAGCCAAGGTTGGCTCGTATCTGGGTGCACGTGGGGCCAAAAAGGGGCATCGGCAAGAACGGTGATCCGCGAGCCAATCGAGCGTATCCTGCGCGCAACGGCTCGATTTCGATCATCGGGCCAGGCAAACCCTACTGCCTTGGAGATCCTGCAGTGTTTTCTCTCGATGCCCGTCTGCAACAAGACACCCTGCTACTGGGTGATTTTCCGCTGTGTCGTTTGTTGCTCAGCAACGATGCCAATTACCCTTGGTTCATTCTCGTGCCGCGCCAGGCTGATATCAGCGAAGTGTTCGAGTTGAGCGCCGAACAGCAACAACTGTTGTGGCAAGAGACCTCGGCGCTGGCGGCGGCGCTGCACCAGAACTATGCCGCCGACAAGATGAATATCGGTGCCTTGGGCAATGTCGTGGCGCAATTGCACATGCATGTGATTGTGCGCTTCAAGACCGATATCGCTTGGCCGAGTCCGGTCTGGGGCAAAGTAGCGGCCGTGCCTTACAGTGCCGCCCAGATAGAGGAGATCAAGTCCCGGGTGCAGGCGTTGCAGCTGGCAGGCTTGACCCTGGCAGGTGACGCCTCGTGAGCCTGGATGAACGGGTCAACGACCTGGAAAGCCGCCTGGCGTTTCAGGACGACACCATCCAGTCACTCAGCGATGAATTGATCAAGCAGCAGCGTGACATCGAGCGGTTACAGGCGCAGATGGCGGCGTTGATCAAGCGTCAGGAAGAAACGGTGGGGCAGTTCGAGATCGGCGAGCAGGAATCCCCTCCGCCGCATTACTGATTGGCTGGCTGCAGACGAAAAAAAACCGCGAACCCTGTGCAGGATTCGCGGTTTTTTTTGCAGCAGCGGATCAGCGACGAGGCGAAGCCGCGATCACATCTTCGGCTTGCAGGCCCTTGTCGCGGTTCATCACCGAGAACTCGACGCGCTGGCCTTCGACCAGTACGCGGTGGCCTTCACCGCGGATAGCGCGAAAGTGCACGAAGATGTCATCACCCGAGTCCCGGGAAATGAACCCGAAGCCCTTGGAGGTGTTGAACCACTTCACCGTGCCAGTATCGCGGTTGGTCATGTCGTAGTTGACTGCCGGAGCAGGCGTGCGGGCGCGGTAGAAGCTTGCGCCCAGATGCAGGGCAACGGCTGCCATGGCGCACAACAGGCTGAGCAGGATAGCCGGCTGACCCGCCAGCATCGGCAACGGTGCAAGCAGAGTGATGGTCTGCAGGACCACGGCGAGTATCAACAACGCGCTGGCAACGATTTGCAGTTGCTGGCGAGTGCCTCTGTGCCATTGCGGCACGACGGGAGCGATCAGAAGATTGAGCAGGCCGAAAAAGGCCAGGTAGATAGCATCAGGTTGGGAAAGGTAGGGAAGCGCTTCGGCGCGCAGGCTAGGAATGAAGGACAGCAGCAAAGCCGCGGCCCCGGTCAGTAGGTGAACGATTTTCAACATGTCGATTGACTCACTCAGGCGGATCACGAGGAAGAGCTGATGTCGCACCCAACGCCCATGGATAGAAGAAGCGACAGCAAGGGGGGAGATCAGCCAAGGCACCTCAGCGCTGAAAACAAGAGCCCGGAAAACGAGGGCCCGGAAGCGACTCAGGTGCACCGACCTATTTAACAGCAAAGGCGAGGTCTTCTCAAATCAAGCGGTTACGTAATCCGGCTATTTGTCGGATAGGTCGTTTCAAGATATGTGCATGGCACCTTCGGACTTTGCCTGGAGGGGTGGGAGACGGGCCGGAACGATGCCTGAATCGGCCGCGGGGGTGCACACCCGCGCGCCTGTTGCTAGAGTGGCGCGCGCACCAGATCAGGTGAATGCCATTCATTGAAAGGGGGTTTTCATGGCCATTGATATCGGTATCAGCGAACAAGACCGCAATCCATCGTCGACGGTTTGTCGCGGCTGCTGTCTGACACTTACGTGCTGTACCTCAAGACCCACAATTTTCACTGGAACGTGACCGGGCCGATGTTTCGCACTCTGCACCTGATGTTCGAGGAGCAGTACACCGAGTTGGCGCTGGCGGTCGACTCCATCGCCGAGCGTATCCGTGCCCTGGGCTTTCCGGCGCCAGGCACCTATTCGACCTATGCGCGCCTGTCGTCGATCAAGGAAGACGAAGGCGTGCCAAGCGCCGAGGAAATGATCCGCAAACTGGTCGAAGGCCAGGAAGCGGTGACGCGTACTGCTCGCAGCCTGTTTCCGTTGCTCGACAAGGTCAGCGATGAGCCAACCGCCGACCTGCTGACTCAGCGCATGCAAGTGCATGAAAAGGCCGGCTGGATGCTGCGCTCGCTGCTCGAGGGCTGATAGCGCCGCGCTCCTTGCCTGTAGCGAGGGGGCTTGCCCCCGAAAATCGTGCCAGCGACACAGGTAGTGGCTGACACATCGCCATCGGGGGCATGCCCCCCTCGCTACATTATTCCTACGTCCGTAGAGACACTTCCTACATCCTTCGACGCCTTCGCCGATAGCGAGCGCTGTGCCTGATCGGGCCTGATAAAGCCCGGGAACAGGCGCTGCGCTTCGCGGCGTTTGTCGGGAGAAAGCTCAAGGAAGTGCTTTTATGGACAAGGAATCAACTTCAGCGAGAAAGCGCGGTATCGCCTGCGGGCGACCGGCAGTCGATCCTTTCGTCGACAGTTTCAATATGACCCTGGCTCAACCGCAATCCAAATCCGTGCGGCTCAACGGCTTCGCGACCTGCCTGCGTCTCGAGTCGGTGTATTGGAACGTGCTGGCCACCATTGCGCGGGCCAATGCATGCTCCATCAATGCGTTGCTTTCGTATATCGACCGCGAAGTGCATCTGCGCTACGGCGGGGTGAAGAACTTCAGTGGCTTGGTGCGAGTGGTCTGCGTGGTGCATCTGCAGAACGGCTTTCGGGAAGGTTCGCTGGAGTCGGCGATCGCCCAGGCTTGATCGAATCGATGGCGGTTGCGGTGCATGGCTGCACCCGCCATCATTATCTGGATATAATCCCGCGCTTTGCCGCGCGGCGCCCGCACTGAGCTCCGCGGGGTATCCTGTGAGCGCCGTGGCTTTTTGCTTGAGAGACATCCCCATGCCCATGTATGACTATCAATGCGCTTCCTGTGGTCACCAGATGGAAGTCATTCAGAAAATCAGCGCCGCGCCGCTGACCGATTGCCCGGCCTGCGCTACGCCCGAACTCAAGAAGATGCTGTCCATGCCCGGTTTCCGCCTCAGCGGTTCCGGCTGGTACGAGACAGACTTCAAGACCGGCGCGAAAAAGAACCTGGCCGGCGGCGACAAGGCCGAATAACCGCTCCGGGGCCCGGATCACCTGTAGCCGTCGGGCTGCACGGGTTGCCTGGGACCGTCGGGTCTTGCACTATTGCGTCTACATCTGCCTGCGCCTTGCTAAGCGCTGGCTGAAATTCGAATTACTGGAAGTGAAACCACCATCATGATGCGCAGCCATTATTGCGGCCAACTGAACGAGAGCCTGGAAGGTCAGGAAATTACCCTATGCGGTTGGGTCCACCGTCGTCGCGACCATGGCGGGGTCATTTTCCTCGATATCCGTGACCGTGAAGGCCTGGCTCAGGTGGTCTTCGACCCCGATCGCGCCGACACTTTCGCCGTTGCCGACCGTGTGCGCAGCGAATACGTGGTCAAGGTGACCGGCAAGGTGCGCCTGCGTCCTGAAGGCGCGGTCAACCCGAACATGGCTTCGGGCGCCATCGAAGTGCTGGGTTACTCCCTCGAAGTGCTGAACGAGTCGGAAACCCCGCCGTTCCCGCTCAATGAATATTCCGACGTCGGCGAAGAAACCCGCCTGCGCTATCGCTTCCTGGACCTGCGTCGCCCGGAAATGGCCGAAAAGCTGCGTCTGCGCTCGCGTATGACCACCAGCATCCGCCGCTTTCTCGATGAAAATGGCTTCCTCGACGTCGAGACGCCGATCCTCACCCGCGCCACGCCCGAGGGCGCCCGTGACTATCTGGTCCCGAGCCGCACCCACCCCGGCAGCTTCTTTGCCCTGCCGCAGTCGCCTCAGCTGTTCAAGCAACTGTTGATGGTTGCCGGCTTCGACCGTTACTACCAGATCGCCAAGTGCTTCCGCGACGAAGACCTGCGCGCCGACCGCCAGCCGGAATTCACCCAGATCGACATCGAGACCAGCTTCCTCGATGAAAAAGAGATCATGGGCCTGACCGAAAAAATGATCCGCAACCTGTTCAAGGAAGTGCTGGATCTGGAATTCGGCGAGTTCCCGCACATGACCTTCGAAGAAGCCATGCGTCGCTACGGTTCGGACAAGCCCGACCTGCGCAACCCGCTGGAACTGGTGGACGTCAACGACCAGCTCACCGAGGTGGAATTCAAGGTTTTCAGCGGCCCGGCCAACGACCCGAAATGCCGTGTGGCCGCCTTGCGCGTCCCGGGCGGCGCGAGCATGCCGCGCAAGCAGATCGACGATTACACCAAGTTCGTCGGTATCTATGGTGCCCGCGGCCTGGCGTACATCAAGGTCAACGAGCGCGCCAAGGGTGTCGAAGGCTTGCAGTCGCCGATCGTCAAGAACATCCCTGAAGCCAACCTCAACGTGATCCTCGATCGCGTCGGTGCAGTCGATGGCGACATCGTCTTTTTCGGGGCCGACAAGGCCAAGATCGTCAGCGAGGCCCTGGGCGCGCTGCGGATCAAGCTGGGTCACGACCTCAAGCTGCTGACGTGCGAGTGGGCCCCGATGTGGGTCGTCGACTTCCCGATGTTCGAAGAGAACGAAGACGGCAGCTTCAGCGCCTTGCACCACCCGTTCACCGCACCCAAGTGCAGCCCGGCCGAGCTCGAAGCCAACCCGGCAGGCGCGTTGTCCCGTGCCTACGACATGGTGCTCAACGGTACCGAGCTGGGTGGTGGTTCGATCCGTATCCACCGCAAGGAAATGCAACAGGCGGTGTTCCGCCTGCTGGGTATTTCGCCGGAAGAACAGGAAGAGAAGTTCGGTTTCCTGCTTGACGCGCTCAAGTACGGTGCGCCGCCCCACGGCGGTCTGGCCTTCGGCCTTGACCGTCTGGTCATGCTGATGACCGGTGCGCAGTCGATTCGTGAAGTCATTGCCTTCCCGAAAACCCAGAGTGCCGCCGACGTCATGACCCAGGCCCCTGGCCTGGTGGACGCCAAGCAACTGCGCGAGCTGCACATCCGTCTGCGCGAGCAAACCAAGGCGGAGTAAGGACGGCGATCGTCCCACCCTGTCGTGAGGGGGCTTGCCCCCGATAGCAGTACATCAGCCACGCCACGGCGCCTGATATGCCGCCATCGGGGGCACGCCCCCTCGCTACATCTAACGTTGTGTGGTGCCAGGCACCGCGAATGTAACAAGCAGAATTCGGAGTTTGCGTTATGGCAGGTCATTCCAAGTGGGCGAACATCAAGCACCGCAAAGAGCGTCAGGATGCCAAGAGAGGCAAGATCTTCACCAAGTGGATCCGTGAACTGACCGTTGCCGCCCGTGCTGGCGGTGGCGATCCGGGCTCCAACCCGCGCCTGCGTCTGGCGCTGGACAAGGCCCTGGGCGCCAATATGAGTCGCGACATCATCGACCGCGCGGTCGCCCGGGGTACGGGGGCAGCGGGCAGTGACGACGTTGAAGAACTTAGTTACGAAGGCTACGGCCCAGGCGGCGTGGCGGTGATGGTCGAGTGTATGACCGACAACCGGAACCGCACGGCGGCGGCCGTACGCCACGCCTTCAGCAAATGCGGCGGCAATCTGGGCACTGACGGTTCGGTGGCCTACCTCTTCGATCGCAAGGGACAGCTGTCCTTCGCCGTGGGTGTCGATGAAGACGCGCTGATGGAAGCGGCCATGGAGGCCGATGCCGATGACGTGGTCAGCAACCCCGACGGTTCCGTCGATGTGTTCACTTCGTTCGCCAGCTTCTATGCCGTGGGCCACGCGCTGGAGGCTGCGGGTTTCAAGGCGAGCGACGCGGAAATCGTCATGCTGCCGACCACCAGCGCCGAGCTGGATGTCGAGGGCGCGGAAAAGATCATCAAGCTGATCGACATGCTTGAAGACCTGGATGACGTGCAGAACGTCTATTCCAATGCCGATATCAGCGAAGCAGTCATGGAACAGTTGGGCTGACAGGGTATCAAGCGCCGTCAGCGGGTATTAAAAGCCGTCAGCGAGTATCATGCGAGCCGTCAACGTTCGGCGCCGACCAGGCGCCGCACCGCGTCGGCTTTTGTCTTCTCCAGGGTCTGACCGACCGTTCCATCATGCTGCGAGCTTTATGACTTTAATTCTTGGCATCGACCCCGGTTCGCGCATCACCGGCTATGGGGTCGTGCGTGACATCGGCCGCGGCTGCGAATACATCGCCTCGGGCTGTATCCGTACCGGCAGTGGCGAACTGCATCAACGCTTGCAGATCGTCTATCGCAGCGTACGCGAGGTGATTCAGCTGCACGGCCCGGTGACCATGGGCATCGAAAAGGTTTTCATGGCACGCAATGCCGACTCCGCGCTCAAGCTCGGCCAGGCCCGTGGCGCGGCGATCGTCGCGGCGGCCGAAGAAGGGCTGGAGATCGCCGAATATTCCGCCACCCAGGTCAAACAGGCGATCACCGGCAGCGGCGGGGCGAACAAAGAGGCCGTTCAGATGATGGTCATGCACCTGCTCAAACTCACGCAAAAGCCGCAGATCGATGCCTCCGACGCCCTGGCGATCGCCTTGTGCCATGCGCATACCCGCTCCAGTCTGATCCCTCACGGCTTGAGCGGTGCGCGCAGCCGCGGTGGACGTCTGCGGCTCTGATAGCATCATCGATTAACAAAAATTCAATTGCAGATGCTCGTATCCCTGCAATGATGACTGCCTCGTGGGAGCAGGCTCTGCCCGTGGCTCTTGGTATTTAAAAGCATCCTCTGACAGGACTGAATAAACGTGATTGGACGCTTGCGCGGCACCCTCGCTGAAAAACAGCCGCCGCACCTGATTATCGATGTCAACGGTCTCGGCTATGAGCTCGAGGTGCCCATGACAACGCTTTACCGCCTGCCGCCCGTCGGCCAGCCGGTGACCCTGCACACCCATCTGGTGGTGCGCGAGGATGCTCAGTTACTCTACGGTTTTTTCGAGCGCCGCGAACGCGAGCTGTTCCGCGAATTGATCCGCCTTAACGGCGTCGGGCCCAAGCTGGCCCTGGCCTTGATGTCCGGCCTGGATGTCGACGAGCTGGTAAGGTGCGTCCAGGCGCAGGATACCTCGGCGCTGGTGAAGATCCCCGGCGTCGGCAAAAAGACCGCGGAGCGCCTGCTGGTGGAGCTCAAAGACCGCTTCAAGGCCTGGGAGACCGTGCCAAGCATGTTCCAGCTGGTGTCCGATGGGCCGCAAGGCAGCAGCATGCCCGTGGCTACCGCCGAAAACGACGCGGTCAGCGCGCTGATCTCGCTGGGTTACAAACCGCAGGAAGCGAGCAAGGCCGTGTCGGCCATCAAAGAGAAGGGCCTGAGCAGCGAAGATCTGATCAGGCGTGCGTTGAAGGGAATGATCTAAGTGATTGAAGCCGACCGACTGATCACCGCCGCCCCCAGTGGCCGTGATCGTGAAGAGCAGCAGGACCGCGCGATCCGTCCGCTGAGCCTGGCCGACTACATCGGCCAGCCGACCGTGCGCGAGCAGATGGAGCTGTTTATCCAGGCCGCCCGCGGGCGCCACGAATCCCTCGACCACACCCTGATCTTCGGTCCGCCCGGGCTGGGCAAGACTACTCTGGCCAACATCATCGCCCAAGAAATGGGCGTCTCGATCAAGAGCACCTCGGGGCCCGTGCTGGAACGTCCAGGTGACCTGGCGGCGATGTTGACCAATCTCGAGCCCCACGACGTGCTGTTCATCGATGAAATCCATCGTCTGTCGCCGATCGTCGAAGAAGTGCTGTACCCGGCCATGGAGGACTTTCAGCTCGACATCATGATTGGCGAAGGCCCCGCGGCGCGCTCCATCAAGCTCGATCTGCCACCTTTCACCCTGGTCGGTGCCACCACCCGCGCCGGCATGCTCACCAATCCACTGCGCGACCGCTTCGGTATCGTCCAGCGCCTGGAGTTCTACAGCACGGCCGATCTGGCGACCATCGTGATTCGCTCGGCGAAGATTCTGGGCTTGCCCATCGAGGACGCAGGCGCCTTCGAGATCGCTCGCCGTGCTCGCGGCACGCCGCGGATCGCCAACCGCCTGCTGCGGCGCGTGCGCGACTTCGCCGAAGTGCGTGCCCAAGGCCATATCACCAAGCCGATCGCCGATCTGGCGCTGAACCTGCTGGATGTCGACGAACGCGGTTTCGACCACCAGGATCGACGCCTGTTGCTGACCATGATCGAGAAGTTCGACGGTGGTCCGGTGGGTGTCGACAGCCTCGCGGCAGCGATCAGCGAAGAGCGCCACACTATCGAAGACGTGCTGGAGCCGTATCTCATTCAGCAAGGCTATATCATGCGCACGCCCCGAGGCCGGGTGGTGACCCGCCACGCCTATCTGCATTTCGGTCTGAACATTCCTGGTCGCCTGGGCGACTTGAATGCAACCGTGCTCGGCGATCCGCTCGATGAGGCATGAAACCTTGAAACCGACAGATTTATTCGGCTTTTCGGTGGTCCGAAGGGCAGGCAGTTGAAATGTCCTTGCACCAATCGTTAATTCCATGAAAAACAGTTGCCTGGCCGGATTGGCAACCTGAGGAGTAAGCACTAGAGTATGCGCGCGCAAAACGGGGTTCCGTCGTTCGCACACCGCTGCCGCGTTTATTACGAGGACACGGATGCGGGCGGCATCGTTTATTACGTCAATTACCTCAAGTTCATGGAGCGGGCTCGCACCGAACGGCTGCGGGAACTGGGCTTTTCCCAGCACTCGATGGCTGGCGATAACCTGTTGTTCGTCGTGCATTCCTGCGAGGCGCGCTATCACTCGCCAGCGCGCCTGGACGACGAACTGACCATAAGCGCCGAAGTAATCGAATTGAACCGTGTCAGCCTGCGATTCCATCAGCAGGTCAGGCGGGCAACGGATGGGACACTGCTCTGTGAAGGGCAGGTAATGGTGGCCTGCGTGCGCGCCGACAATTTCAGACCCCGGGCCATTCCAGAAGCCTTGCGGGCGGCCTTGGCCGACGCAGGCGGCCCTGGTAATCACATTACAGCAGGAGATTAAGCGTGGAAGCTACCGCCGTCGACCATACCTCCATGTGGAGTTTGGTCAGCAATGCCAGCATCGTGGTGCAGTTGGTCATGTTGATTCTAGTGGGGGCCTCGGTCACTTCATGGATCATGATCTTTCAGCGCAGCAACATGCTGCGCGCGGGCAAGCGTGCCCTGGATCTGTTCGAGGAGCGTTTCTGGTCGGGTATCGACCTGTCCAAGCTGTACCGTCAGGCGGGCAGCAATCCGGACCCTGATTCGGGCGTCGAGCAAGTGTTTCGTGCCGGCTTCAAGGAGTTCTCGCGCCTGCGTCAACAAGCCGGTGTCGATCCTGATGCAGTCATGGAGGGCGTTGGCCGGGCCATGCGCGTGGCTATCTCGCGCGAAGAAGAAAAGCTCGAAACGAGTCTGCCGTTCCTCGCCACCGTCGGTTCGGTCAGCCCGTATATCGGCCTGTTCGGTACCGTGTGGGGGATCATGAACTCCTTCCGTGGCCTGGCTGCAGTGCAGCAGGCCACCCTGGCCACCGTTGCCCCGGGTATTTCCGAAGCCCTGGTGGCCACCGCTATCGGTCTGTTCGCGGCCATCCCGGCGGTGATTGCCTACAACCGCTTCGCCGCGCGCAGCGAAACCCTCATCAATCGCTACTACACCTTCGCCGAAGAGTTTCAGGCCATCCTGCACCGTAAAGTGCACACCAGCGAAGAGTGAGCAGGTAAATCCCAATGATTCGAGGTCGCCGCCCCAAACGCAAGCCGGTCGCCGAGATGAACGTGGTGCCCTACATCGACGTGATGTTGGTACTGCTGGTCATCTTCATGGTTACCGCACCGATGCTCAACCAGGGCGTGAAAGTCGACCTGCCCAAGGTTTCCAGCGAAGCCTTGCCGCAGGACAACAACACCCAGGTCCTGACCATTTCCATCAAGGCTGACAAGACCTACTACTGGAACCTTGGCAGTGAAGTCGACACCGACAAAGTGCAGGACAAGGCCATGACCTTGCCGCAGATGACCCAGGCGGTCACGGCAATCATCGCCCAAGGCAATCAGAACGGTAAGCGCACCCAGGTGTTCATCCGTGGTGACAAGTCCGTCGACTATGGCTCCGTCATGGGCGCCATGGGCGGGTTGCAGAAGGCCGGTGTCGGTAACGTTGGCCTGATTACCGAGGCGCCGTAATGGAGCAGCGAGAGCCCACTGCCTCGGAAAACTATTTCTGGCCCAGTGTCTGGGCCGTAGGTCTGCATGTCCTGATTTTCGGGATGCTTTTCGTAAGTTTCGCCATGACGCCTGACCTGCCACCGTCGAAACCGATCGTGCAGGCGACCCTCTACCAGCTCAAGTCCAAAAGCCAGGCTGTCACCCAGACCAATCAGAAGATTGCCGGGGAGGCGAAGAAGTCGGCCGCGCGCCAGACTGAAACCGAGCAGATGGAACAGAAAAAGGTCGAGCAGGAAGAAATAAAGGCTGCGGAACAAAAGAAAGCCGACGCCGCTCAAAAGGCCGAAGCTGCCAAGGAAGCTGACGAGGCCAAAAAAGCCGATGCTGCTGCCAAGGCCGATGAAGCGAAAAAAGCCGACGACGCCAAAAAGGCTGCCGACGCCAAGGCCGCAGACGCCAAGAAAGCCGAACAGGCCGACATCGCCAAGAAAAAAGCTGAAGACGAGGCCAAGAAAGAGGCCGCCGAAGAAGCCAAGAAAGAAGCCGCTGAGGACGCCAAGAAAAAGGCTGCCGAAGATGCCAAGAAGAAAGCTGCAGACGATGCCAAGGCTGCTGCTGACGACGCGAAGAAAAAGGCTGCCGATGCGGCCAAGGCGAAAGCCACTGCCGACGCTCAGAAGAAGAAGGCTCAGGATGCAGCGCGCAAGGCTGCGGAAGACAAGAAGGCGCAAGCCCTGGCCGATCTACTTTCCGATACCCCGCAGCGCCAGCAGGCTTTGGCCGACGAGAAAGGCGACCAGACCGCCGGCGACTTTGATGACCTGATCCGCTCACGGGCGGCAGAAGGTTGGGCGCGGCCGCCGTCGGCCCGCAAGGGTATGAGTGTCGTGTTGCAGATAAAAATGCTGCCGGACGGTACGATTACCAGTGTCAGCGTGCTGAAAAGCAGCGGCGACGGTCCGTTTGATGCTTCAACAGTGGCTGCGGTGAAAAACATCGGTCGCTTAACTGAAATGCAGGGCATGTCTGCCGCTGATTTCAATGCTTATCGTTCATTCAAGATGACATTCACACCTGAGGATCTAGCCTTGTGATTAACCTTCTTCGAGGACTGCTTGTCGTTCTCTGTTGTGCGGCCGGTATGGCGTCAGCCGATGAAAAGAACATCCTGGTCACCAGCGGCAGTGACCGTGCAACGCCGATCGCGGTAGTACCCTTCGGTTGGCAGGGCGGCTCCGTGCTGCCAGAAGACATGGCCGAGATCATCGGCAATGACCTGCGCAACTCGGGGTACTACTCGCCGATTCCAAAGCAGAACATGATCAGCCAGCCGACCCAGGCCAGCGAAGTCGTGTTTCGTGACTGGAAAGCGCTGAGCGCCCAATACGTGATGGTTGGCAGCATTGTGCCGGCCGGCGGTCGCCTGCAGGTGTCCTACGCCTTGTTCAACGTCGCTACCGAGCAGCCTGTGCTGACCGGCAGCGTGTCGGGCAGCACCGATCAGTTGCGCGACATGTCGCACTACATCGCCGACCAGTCGTTTGAAAAGCTGACCGGCATCAAGGGCGCATTCTCCACTCGCATCCTTTATGTAACGGCCGAGCGTTTCTCCGAGAACAACACTCGCTACACCCTGCAGCGCTCCGACTATGACGGTGCTCGTGCAGTGACCCTGCTGCAATCGCGCGAGCCAATCCTGTCGCCGCGTTATGCACCGGACAGCAAGCGCATTGCCTACGTGTCGTTCGAGCAGCGTCGCCCACGGATCTTCCTCCAGCATATCGATACCGGTCGTCGCGAACAGCTGACCAACTTCGATGGCCTCAACGGTGCTCCGGCGTTCTCGCCCGACGGCAACCGTCTGGCGCTGGTGCTGTCCAAGGACGGTAACCCGGAGATCTACGTAATGGACCTCAATACCCGCGCGCTGACTCGCGTCACTAACAGCCCGGGCATCGACACCGAGCCGTTCTGGGGTAAAGACGGCAACACTATCTATTTCACCTCCGACCGTGGCGGCAAGCCGCAGATCTACAAACAGTCGGTAAGTGGCGGCAATGCCGAGCGTGTGACTTTCATCGGAAACTACAACGCCAACCCTAAATTGTCGGCGGATGAAAAGACCCTGGTCATGATCCACCGTCAGGATGGCTTCACCAATTTCAAGGTGGCAGCACAAGATATGGCCCGTGGGAGCGTAAAAGTGCTCACAGATTCAAGTCTTGATGAGTCGCCTACTGTTGCGCCCAACGGCACCATGGTAATCTACGCCACCCGCCAGCAGGGCCGGGGAGTCTTGATGCTCGTGTCCCTTAACGGACGCGTAAGGCTCCCGCTTCCTACCGCTCAAGGCGAAGTCAGAGAACCGTCCTGGTCCCCTTACCTGAACTGACGCGGCGATGTAACAAAAAAGCTGTACTTAACACACTGGGGTTCATTAGGAGTTTCACGATGGAAATGCTGAAGTTTGGTAAGTTCGCTGCGCTGGCCCTGGCCATGGCTGTAGCTGTAGGTTGCTCGTCCAAAGGTGGTGACAACGCTGGCCAGAGCGCCGCTGTTGATCCTAACGCTGGTTACGGTGCAAACACCGGCGCCGTTGACGGTAGCCTGAGCGAAGAAGCTGCTCTGCGCGCGATCACCACTTTCTACTTTGAATACGACAGCTCGGACCTGAAACCAGAAGCCCTGCGCGCTCTGGACGTTCACGCCAAAGACCTGAAAGCAAGCGGCGCTAAAGTCGTTCTGGAAGGTAACACCGACGAACGTGGTACTCGCGAGTACAACTTGGCACTGGGCGAGCGTCGCGCCAAAGCTGTTCAGCGTTACCTGGTACTGCAAGGCGTTTCGCCAGCTCAGCTGGAAGTCGTTTCGTACGGCGAAGAGCGTCCAGTTGCTACCGGCAACGACGAGCAGTCCTGGGCTCAAAACCGTCGCGTCGAACTGCGTAAGTAATTCGATATGCGAACGTGCCGCCGTGCTGTAACGATCCTGGCGCTGTCCTTGCCTCTAATGGCAGGTGCAGCAGTTCCTGTAGTCGATGGTAATGGCGCCTCCAATGGGGGCAGCAATTACCCGCCGACGGGTTATGGTACGAGCGGCGCCTCCGCCGGGGGAGGGGCTAGCGCCCCTGTCTCGGCGCAGGGTCAGCTGTTCATGCAATTGCAGCAAATGCAGGAAGACATCAACCGCTTGCGCGGTCAGGTCGAAGTTCAGCAAAACGATATCCAGCAGCTGAAACAAGAAGGGCTGCAGCGTTATCAGGACCTCGACAGTCGTATACAAGCTGGTGCCAGCAATGCTCAACAGCAGCAGGCTCCCGCACAGAATTCTCCTGCCGGTGGCGATATCAACGCCGCAGGCACCCCGGCTGCTCCCGCTGATCAAAGCGCGGCAAGCAGTGAGCCGGGCGATCCGGCGAAGGAAAAGCTCTATTACGATGCTGCCTTCGATCTGATCAAGGCCAAGGACTTCGACAAGGCCAGCCAGGCCTTCTCCGCGTTCTTGCGCAAATACCCTAACAGTCAGTATGCGGGCAACGCCCAGTACTGGCTGGGTGAGGTCAACCTGGCCAAGGGCGATCTGCAAGGCGCCGGCCAGGCCTTTGCCAAGGTCAGCCAGCTGTATCCCAAGCACGCCAAGGTGCCGGATTCGCTGTACAAGCTGGCCGACGTAGAGCGTCGTCTGGGCCACACCGATCGGGTCAAACCGATTTTGCAGCAGGTAGTGACTCAATATCCGGGTACTTCTGCAGCACAACTGGCGCAGCGCGACCTGCAACATATGTAAGCGCTGTCGGGCTGCGGCCTGGCCGATTGAATAAACCCGCGCTTGCCGCGGGTTTTTTCGTTAGAATTTGCGCCCTTTTATTGATACACGCCTTTTGGGATCACGCGCTCGCGGCTTCTTCAAGGTGCCTGACGGAGGCGGACAGCCTGTTCAGCTGTTACGCCCGTGGCGGATATGCAAGATACATTACGAATTACCGAAGTTTTTTACTCGTTGCAGGGTGAAACACGAACCGCTGGCCTGCCCACCGTTTTCGTGCGCCTGACGGGCTGCCCGCTGCGCTGCCAGTATTGCGACAGCGCCTACGCCTTCAGCGGCGGTACGATACGCAGCCTTGAGTCTATCCTCGAGCAGGTCGCCAGTTACCGCCCGCGCTACGTGTGCGTCACCGGTGGCGAGCCGCTGGCTCAGCCCAACGCTATCCCGTTGCTCAAGCAATTGTGCGATGCGGGCTACGAGGTGTCGCTGGAAACCAGCGGTGCGCTGGACATCTCCAAGGTCGATCCACGGGTCAGCCGCGTGCTGGACCTCAAGACGCCGGGCTCTAAAGAGTCCCATCGCAATTTGTATGACAATATCGGTTTGCTGACCCGCAACGATCAGGTCAAATTCGTCCTCTGCTCGCGCGAAGACTACGACTGGTCAGTTTCCAAGATGATCCAGTACGGGCTGGCCGATAGGGCGGGTGAAGTGTTGTTGTCGCCCAGCCATCACGAGCTGCGGGCCACCGATCTGGCCGACTGGATCGTGGCCGACAATCTGCCCGTCAGGTTGCAGATGCAATTGCATAAATATCTTTGGAATGACGAGCCGGGGCGCTGATATGACTACTACACCTACCTTGAAAAAAGCCGTGATTCTACTGTCCGGTGGTCTCGACTCTGCCACCGTGGTCGCTATGGCCCAGGCCCAGGGCTACCAGTGCTACACCATGAGCTTCGACTATGGTCAGCGCCATCGTGCCGAACTGCACGCGGCAGCTCGGGTGGCCAAGGAGCGGGGAGTGGTCGCGCATAAGGTCATCGGCCTCGACCTGGATGGCATGGGCGGCTCGGCGCTCACCGACAGCAGCATCGATGTGCCTGAGACCCTTGGCGAAGGCATCCCGGTCACCTACGTGCCGGCGCGCAATACTGTGTTTCTGTCGCTGGCGCTGGGCTGGGCAGAAGTGCTCGGGGCTCGGGATATCTTCATCGGCGTCAATGCGGTGGATTATTCCGGCTATCCGGATTGCCGTCCCGAGTTCGTCGAGGCGTTCGAGCGCTTGGCCAACCTGGCCACCAAGGCCGGTGTCGAAGGGCAGGGCTTCACTATCCAGGCGCCATTGCAGAACATGAGCAAGGCGGACATCGTAAAGGCAGGCATCGCTCTTGGCGTCGATTACAGCCAGACCGTGTCCTGCTATCAGGCCAACGATCAGGGCCAGGCCTGTGGAAAATGCGACAGCTGCCGCCTGCGTGCCGAAGGTTTTGCCAACGCCGGTGTCAGCGATCCGACCCGTTATTTTTGATTTATTTTAGGTAAGGGGTTGAATTAGCTGTAAAAAGAAGTAATATGCGCCCCACGAAACGGGTCGTTAGCTCAGTTGGTAGAGCAGTTGGCTTTTAACCAATTGGTCGTAGGTTCGAATCCCACACGACCCACCATTTCGAATCAAGAGAAAAGCCGGAAAGCACTCAGTGTTCTCCGGCTTTTTTTTGCCCGCGATTTGCCTTTCGTCAGCGCTGCCTCGTCACCGAGGTTATAGGCCGTTTAAGAATTGTCTGAAAAAACCACCTTTGGTTTACAATTGCGTGGGAAATTTTTGACAATTTGTGAATCGGAGCCTCGCGTGAAGTTTATTATTCCACCGCAATGGCAGGCGTTCCTGCAGTTCAACGGCTTGAACGACTATGAAAAAATCTGGGATTTGAGCGGCGACTGGGTCGAGCCGCCGAATTACCGCCGTGGCGGTTGGAGCGGTGTGTGCCGCATGAGTTTCGCGACACCTGAAGGCTCGTCGACCAACGTGTATCTCAAGCGTCAGGAAAATCACGGCCATCGGACGCTGTTGCACCCGATCCGGGGCGAGGGCACTTTCGTTCGCGAGTTCAGGAACATCCGCCATCTTCGCAAGCATCAGGTGCCCACGCTCAATCCGGTGTGCTTCGCCCAGTGCTTTCGCGACGGCAACCTGCAGGCGATGCTGATGACGGAGTCGCTGGAAGGCTATCGCTCCATGGAAGATATCCTGTACGAAGGCGAAGCGCTGGCGATGCCTGTTCCACAGCGTCGCCGTCTGTTGTCGGCCGTGGCCCGATCGGTACGCAAGATGCACGCCTCCGGCATTCAGCACCGATGCCTCTACCCCAAGCATCTGATGGTCAAGGCGCAGGGCGCTGATTATGAGGTAGCGCTCATAGACCTGGAGAAGTCTCGCCGGGTGTTCGTCCCGTTCCTGCCGGGCATGCGCGACCTTGGCACGCTCAATCGCCACAGTGGCGCCCTGAGCCGCAGCGATCGTCTGTTCTTTTTGCGCGAGTACCTTGAAGGTTCTCCAATGCGGCCCTACCTGCGCTGGCTAGCGGGCAAGATCGATCGCCACTCCTTGCGCAAGGAAGTGACCGGCCAGAAGGTCAAGGGTGGCAAGCAGGCTGCTCTATGATGGTGACCGTTCGTCTGGAGTGTCTGGCGTAGCGCTCGTGTGCTCGGAGGGTTGGCCAGCAAATGCTGGCCTTTGACGAATTTCTTTGATGCTCGTGACAATCTTTTCACAATCTTTCTGAAATACACAATTTGTAATAAAATGTGCATCGTTAAGCCACATTAGGCGCCTACGATGGACAACTGGATGCAAACCCTCGACCTACCCCGTTACATGACGCTACGCGAAGGTGCCGAGGTTCTGGAAGCCGATCGTTCGGGTGACAAAGTGTTGCGTCTCGGCGATGGCACGGTGTTGAAGCTGTTCCGCCGCAAGCGCCTGCTGACCTCTGCTGCCCTGTATCCCTACGCGGTGCGCTTTGCCGACAACTGTGCATTGCTGGCCAAACGCGATATCCCATGCCCGCATGTCTTGTCGGTCTACCGCATCAAGCAGCTCGCCAGCCACGCGGCGCATTACGACCCGCTGCCGGGCATCACCCTGCGCGAAGCGCTGATCAAGTCCGACAATCCCGAAGCACTGCGGGCCCAGTTGGGGCACTTCCTGGCGACCCTGCACGACAAGGGCATTTATTTCCGCTCGGCCCATCTCGGCAACATCATCCTGACCCCTGACAACCAACTAGGGCTGATCGACTGCGCTGATTTGCGCGCTTACAAGCGGCCGTTGCGGCGCAACCTGCGGGTTCGCAATTTCAAACACGTGCTGCGTCTGGAGAAGGACCGCGAGCTGTTGCTCGAAGGGGGCGGCCGGGGGTTCCTGGAGGCTTACCTGCAGGATCAGCAGGCAAGCACCGTCGTGAAACTGGCCTCGGCGATTGCCCTTCCAGCCTGACCCTATCGGCCTTGTTTCAACCGGTCGATGACCACCGCCAGCAGCAGGATCGATCCACGGATCACGTACTGGTAGAAGGTATCGATGTTCTTCAGGTTCATGGCGTTTTCGATGATTGCCAGAATCAGCACCCCCGCAATCACGTGGCGGATCATGCCGATACCCCCGCTCAGCGAGACACCCCCGAGCACGCACGCGGAAATCACCGTCAGCTCGAAGCCCTGACCGATCATCGGCTGGCCTGAAGTCATCCGCGAAGCCAGGATCACCCCGGCCAGCGCACCGATCAGCCCGTGCACGGCAAAGATGATGACCTTGGTACGATCGACATTGACCCCGGCCAGCAGCGCGGCCTCCTGATTACCGCCGATGGCCATGGTATTGCGGCCATAGGTGGTGCAGTTCAGCAGCCAGCCAAAGAAAATGAAGCACACCACGGTGATGATGATGGGCACCGGTACGCCGAACAACTGACCATTGCCGAACACGAAGAAATTCTCGACCGAGATACCCACCGCTTTCCCGTCGGCAAAGATATACGCCAGGCCGCGGACGATCTGCATGGTCGCCAGCGTCGTGATCAGCGCGTTGACCCGCAGTTTGGCGATCACGATGCCATTGATCAGGCCAACGATCAGCCCCATCAGCAGCGCCGCACTGACCCCAAGGAAGACGCTGTTGGTGCTGCGCATGACTACCGCCGCGACCACCCCGGCGCAGGCGATGACCGAGCCGACCGACAGGTCGAAGTGCCCGGAAGCCAGGCAATAGAGCATGGTGCAGGCGGCGATGCCGGTAGTGGAAATCGCCAGCCCCAGCCCGCGCATGTTCAACGGCGAGAGGAAGTTGTCGATCAGCAGGGTGCAGAGCACGAAGATGCCGATGGCCGCGAGCAGCATCACCCAATCATCGAGAAAGCGCCGCAGGTTGAGGCTCTTGTGGGGTTTGGGCAGCGCAGAGTGTTGCGTAGTCATAGACACCTCTCAGGGAGTTCAGTGGCGCTGGCGTGGCAAGGCCATTTGCAGGAGATTGGTTTCGTTGGCATCCGCGCGGGCCACTTCGCCGCGCACCTCGCCTTCGCAAAGCACCAGCACGCGGTCGGAGATGCCCATCACTTCCATCAGGTCGCTGGACACCACGATCACGGCAATACCGCTGGCCGCCAGGTTGTGGATGATCTGGTAGATTTCGGCCTTGGCGCCGATGTCGATGCCACGGGTGGGCTCGTCCAGCAGCAGGACCTTCATCGGCATCGATAACCAGCGGCCAAGGATGGCCTTTTGCTGGTTGCCACCGGAGAGGAACATCATCTTCTGCCCGGCCGAGGGGGTCTTCACCTTGAGTGCACGGATGTGTTTATCCGCATTCGAACGCTCCCACTCCCCACGTAGCAGCCACCCTAGAGAGGCGTGGGCGGGACGGGCGCTGATATTGATGTTCTCGGCCACGCTGGCCAACGGCAGGATGCCTTCCTTCTTGCGATCCTCGGGGCAGAGCAGAATCCCCGCGCCGATCGCATCCCGGGGTGAGTGCAAGGCCAGCGCTTTGCCTGCCAGCTCGACGCTGCCGGCGGTCTTGCGCGTCAGGCCGCTGAGCAAGCGCAACAGCTCGGTACGACCGGCACCCACCAGGCCGAACAGGCCGAGCACCTCGCCCTGGCGCACATGCAGGTCTACCGGCGCCGACAGGCCAGGGCCGAGGAGTCCGGTGACCTTGAGCATGATCTCCCCGGCCGTTCGGGGGCGATAATCGTAGATATCCTGGATATCGCGGCCGACCATGCACGTGACCAACTGATCGTGGCTGAGCTCGCTCATCTGCTCGAAGGTACGCACGTAGCGGCCATCCTTGAACACCGTGACCGCGTTGCAGATGCGGAACACCTCTTCCATGCGGTGCGACACATAGAGCACCACTTTGCCCTCATCGCGCAGGCGCGTGATGATTGTCATCAAACGGTCGATTTCCCGCGCCGAGAGGCTGCTGGTGGGTTCGTCGAAAGCGATCACGTGAGCGCCGCGGGACAGCGCCTTGGCGATCTCGATGAGTTGCCGTTGCCCCAGCGACAGACGCCCGACCTTGTCCTGCGGGTCGATCTCGTCGGCCAGGCCCTTGAGTAGCGCCAGCGCCCGACGGCGCAGTTCGGTGCCATTGACCAGGCCGAAGCGCGCAGGCAGATGGCCGAGGAAGAGGTTCTCGGCCACGGTCATTTCCGGCACCAGATGCAACTCCTGGTGAATCACCGCCACGCCATTGGCAATGCTCTCGGCGGTGGACTTGAAGTTCACCTGCCGGTCGCCGATCTGCAAGTGGCCACTGCTGGGCGCATAGGCACCGCCGAGGATTTTCAACAGGGTCGATTTGCCCGCGCCATTCTCGCCCATCAGCGCGTGCACACTGCCGGGGTGTGCGGTGAAGCTGATATCGGCCAAGGCTTGCACGCCCGGGAAGCTCTTGCCGATGCCCTTGAAGCTCAGGCTGGCCATCAGCTCAGGCTGCGAGGGAGTACTGAGTTGTGCTTGCATGAACACCTCTGCGCATCAATTCCACAGGCCAATTTTTGTCAGCTCTTCCTGGAAGTTCTTCCGGGTAATCAGCGTGACTTCATCCATGGCGGTGTACTTGGGCGGTTCTTTGCCGGTGCTGATCCAGTCGAACATCATGCTCGCGGTGTTGTAGCCCTCAATATGCGGGCTAGGCAGCATCGAGCCGAAGAAGCCGCTGTCAGGTTTTTTCAGCTCGCCGATGGCGTCGGTGCCATTGATGCCTATACCGATGACATTGGCCGCTTTGAAGCCCGCGCTTTCCGTGGCGCGTACGCCGCCGAGCACAGTGTTGTCGTTCATGCCGCCGATGATCAGGTTCTTCGCCGCGCTGGGCAGCTTGACCAGCGCGGAGCTGGTGGCGTCCATGCTGCCGGGCACGTCGAGGGTCTTGAGCGCCGCGTAAATGATGTGGTCCTTGGGCAAGCCGGCGTCTTCCAGCGATTTGACCGAGCCGTCGGTGCGTTTTTTGCCCGTGTCCAGTTCGTTATAGGTGTTGACCACCGCGTAGGTGTCTTTCCAGTCCCAGTTGCGTTGTTTGGCTTCGGCGACCATGGCGCTGCCTTGCTTTTGGCCAACTTCGAAGGCGGCCATGCCCAGGTATGGGACGTCCTCCATGAACTTGCCGTTCGCGTCGACGAAGCGGTCATCCACGGCGATCACTTTGAGGTCGTTCATCTTGGCCTTGGCCACAATGGCAGGGCCCAGCGAGACGTCTGGCGGGCAAATGACGAAGCCCTTGGCGCCGTTGGCCGCCAGGCTGTCAATGGCCGAAAGGGTTTTTTCCCCGTCCGGCACGGCGATCTTGATCAGGGTGAAGCCTTTGTCCTTGGCGGCTTTTTCGGCAAAGGCCCATTCGGTCTGGAACCAAGGCTCTTCAGCCTGCTTGACCAGAAACCCGATCTTGATCGGATCGGCGGCACTGGCCAGAGTGAACAGACTGCCACTCAGGCTGAGGGCGGTGACAGCGAGGGCGGTACGGCAAAAACGACGACGATTCATGGGCAACTCCTTATTTTTATGTGGGGGCACAGCCGTATCGGATTCACTATTGGTGCAGGGTTCAGTCGTGGTAAAGCACCGAGCGTCCGCCGTCGATGGTGATGCACGAGGCGTTGATGAAAGGCGCTTCGTCGCTGGCCAGGAACACCGCAGTCATGGCCACTTCGAGGGGCTGACCGATGCGCCGGGGTGGATGCAGGTCCAAGGCGCGCTGGCGTTCGGCGTGCGGGTCGGGGAAGCCGTTCCAGTAGTCGACATTGAGTTGGGTCTCGATGTAGCCCGGAGCGATGGCATTGACGCGCACGCCCTTGGGCGCATACTCGATGCCTAGTGCGCGGGTCAGGCCGAGCAAACCGTGCTTGGCCACCGGGTAAGGAAAACAGCCCGGGATAATGTGGCTCGAATGGGTCGAGGCAATGTTGATGATGCTGCCGACGCCTTGTTCGATCATCTGTGGCAGCACCGCCTTGCAGCCATACCAGGCGCCGTCCAGATCGATGGCGAAGCAGCGGCGCCAGTCTTCCTCGGTCATCAGCAGCGGGTCGCGGAACACATTGACGCCAGCGCAGTTGACCAGCACGTCGATACGCCCATGCAGTTCCAGTGCGTGGCGAGCCATGGCCTGCAGATCCTGCGCCTGGGAAACATCCGCGCGCAAGGCCTGGACGTCGGCCCCGCGCTCACGGAAACGAGCGGCGACGGCTTCGACTTTTTCTGCCTGAATGTCGCTGATCACCAGTTTGGCTTGCTGGGCGGCGAAACAGGCGACGATCGCTTCGCCGATGCCCTGTGCAGCGCCGGTCAACAGCACCACCTTGTTTTTCAGGCGCTCGCCACGGGGCGGCTCTGGAACAGCGGGCAGGGAAAGAGGTTCAGCCATGGATCCGGACTCCTGTTAGACAAAGACACGACGAGCGCCGGTCATCCAGAGAGGACCGGTGCGAGCGAGAGGTGGGGTTCAAGCAGGCGCAGTCGCGCTGATCGTGACGACCAGAGGGCGGGACCGCGCAGAGACAAGCGTTGGAATAGCGTTGCATTGCATCACCGATATTATTTTTTTTGTGTGCGTTGAGCTGCTGGCAATCAATATAGACCCAGTTGAATAAAATCCCAAACTATGATTTTGCGTCCCTGAATATGGGATTTACTCATCGGTGTAGTTTTTAATCTGCAAAGCTGTCGCAATAGTCCATCATGCGGGCATCGCAGGCATCGATCACCCCTATAGAGGACTTATGGCGGACTCCCTTGCAAGCTCTCCCTCGAACAAACTGACCTCCCAGGAATTTCGCGGGATGCTGGCGATCCTGATGTCCATCGCCTTGGCGACCCTGGACACAGCCATTGCCAACACCGCACTACCGGCCATCGCTGCCGACCTGAATGCCTCGCCTGCGGCATCGGTGTGGATCATCAATGCCTATCAACTGGCGGCCGTGGCGACCATCCTGCCGTTCGCCGCGCTGGGTTCGATCGTCGGTCAGCGCAAGGTCTACCTGGCCGGGTTGATGCTGTTCGTCGTGTCATCGTTGATGTGCACGTTCGCCTGGTCGCTGCCGACCCTCACTGGTGCCAGGGTTCTGCAGGGTCTTGGCGCCAGCGCCATCATGAGCGTCAACGCCGGGCTGATCGGTTCGATCTTCCCCCGTGAGCGCCTGGGCCGTGGCTTGGGCATGAATGCGCTGGTGGTGGGTACGTCGTTCGCGGCAGGGCCGACCATTGCCTCGCTGATCCTGTCGGTGGCCAATTGGCCTTGGCTGTTCGCGATCAATCTGCCGATCGGCGTGTTCGCTCTGGTATTTGCCTGGAATGCCCTGCCCCTGGGCCAGACAAAGGCGCAGAAATTCGACTATTTGACGGCGAGCCTCAATGTGATCGCCTTCGGTGCGTTGATCTTTTCCCTGGGTCAGGCCGCGCAGATGGGCTCGCGTTACAGCGTATTGCTGTCCTTTGCGATATTCCTGGGGGCCGGGGCCCTGATGATCTATCGCGAGAGAGCCCATCCGGCGCCGATGTTTCCCCTGGATCTGCTCAAGCGGCCGATGTTCGCGCTGTCCACGCTCACGGCGTTCTGTTCATTCGCGACTCAGGGACTGGCGTTCGTATCGCTGCCGTTTTTTTTCGAGACGACTCTGGGCCGCAATCCGGTCGAGACGGGTTTCTTGATGACGCCCTGGTCGGTGGTGGTGGCGCTGTTCGCGCCTATCGCGGGCCGGTTGTCCGATCGTTATCCACCCGGCCTGCTCGGTGGTATCGGCCTGGCGATCCTTAGCGCGGGCATGGTCTCGCTGGCATTGCTGCCGACTGACCCGAGCGCTGGGGATATCATCGTGCGGATGATCATTTGCGGGGCAGGATTCGGTTTCTTCCAGGCGCCGAATCAGAAGGCACTGATGACCAGTGCGCCACGCGAGCGGGCCAGCGGCGCCAGTGGCACCGTGGCCACTGCACGCTTGATCGGCCAGGCGACGGGCGCCGCACTGGTGGCCCTGAGCTTCGGCATCGCCGGCAGCGGCGGGCCGTTACTGGCCTTGAGCATCGGTGCGGGGTTCGCCGCCGTAGGCGCCATCTCCAGTGGCTTGCGCCTGGTCACCTCGGCGGACTGACCTTGCCCGCCGTCGAGCTGCCGGGGCTGTTTGCCCGGCAAAAAGACCTTTAGCATTGGCGTAAACCTATGTAGCCTTCGCCAGCCCCTGAAACACCGTGGTTTCTGGGGTTCCGCGCCCGGCTCTCGTGTCAGACCGGGCGACATGTTCGACTTTCGCGCACGCGCGCCTGTAGGTCTAGCCTTATGACGCAGATATCCGAACGCCTTCTGGTCCAGGCACATTTAGATGCCAAGCAGCCCAAGCCGCTGACACCCGAAGAAGAAGCCCACTATCGCGCCGCCATCGCTGCCGAGCTCAAGGCTCGTAACGCGGTGCTGGTGGCTCATTACTATTGCGACCCGGTCATTCAGTCGCTGGCCGAAGAAACCGGCGGTTGCGTGGCCGATTCTCTCGAGATGGCGCGCTTTGGCGCCCAACACTCGGCGCAGACAATTCTCGTGGCTGGTGTGCGTTTCATGGGCGAGACGGCAAAGATCCTTACCCCGGAAAAACGCATCCTGATGCCGACCCTCGAGGCCACTTGCTCATTGGACCTTGGCTGCCCGGTCGACGAGTTTTCCGCATTTTGCGACCAGCATCCCGAGCGTACCGTGGTGGTGTATGCCAACACGTCCGCTGCGGTCAAGGCGCGCGCCGATTGGGTGGTGACCTCCAGCTGTGCGCTGGAAATCGTCGAAAGCCTGATGGACAACGGCGAAACCATCATCTGGGGTCCGGACAAGCACCTGGGGCGGTACATCCAGAAGCAGACCGGCGCCGACATGCTGCTGTGGGACGGCGCCTGCATCGTCCACGAAGAATTCAAATCGCGGCAATTGGAAGACATGAAGGCCTTGTACCCCGACGCTGCGATCCTGGTGCATCCAGAATCGCCGGAGGCAGTGATCGCCCTGGCCGACGCAGTGGGCTCCACGAGCCAGTTGATCGCGGCGGCGCAGACCTTGCCGAACACCCACCTCATCGTCGCCACCGACCGCGGCATCTTCTACAAGATGCAGCAGTTGTGCCCGGACAAGATCTTCCTCGAAGCGCCTACCGCGGGTAACGGCGCGGCCTGTCGCAGTTGCGCCCATTGCCCATGGATGGCGATGAATACCCTTGAGCGCACCCTGCAGTGCCTGCAAGAGAGCGCTAACGAGATTTTTGTCGACCCCGCCGTGGTGCCCCACGCCGTGCGGCCCCTCAAGCGCATGCTGGATTTCACCCACGCCGCGCGCATGAAGCTGTCTGGCAACGCCTGACTCAGGTCACCGGCACCGGTTGCGGTGCCGGTACGACCGGCTGTTTGCCCAAGCTCTTGTTGAATTCCAGCCATACCGCCAGCAGCAGCATCAAGCCCGCGCTGCCGATAGCCGTGGCGAGTTGCATGGGCAGGCGATCGCCACCCAGCGCATTGGCCATGTCTGACATGGGTGCCAGCAGCACACTGAAGCAGAACACTTCCAGCGAATAGCGACCCATCAGGCACAACTGCTGGCTGCTCCAATGCATGACCCACTGGCCCTTTGGCAGCAGTTTTGCGGTGCAATAGGCCAGCGCCAGGAAGTGCAGCAGGCGCACCGGGGCGAGGTTGGTCTTGCTGATGGGGTAGAGCATGTCCGCGAGAGATTTGGGGACCAGCAGATTATGCAACGGCGCCCATTTCCAACCCAGCGCGATAAGCGCGGCAGCTACGACGTAGAGGGCGCAGACGACAAACAACGGCTGTCGCAGCAGGGGGCGCGAGTCCGCCACTGCAGGCTTTTGCGCATGCAGTGCCGCGACGCCACCGAGCACGAACATGATCTGCCAGGCCAACGGATTGAAGTACCACACGCCGCCGCCCTCGTAGGACGAGAGGTTCCAGCCAAACACTGTGGCCGGTACATAGAGCATTACCGACAGCCCCACTGCCAGGTTCGGCCACTTGACCAGGATCGGCAGCGCCAGAGGCAGGCAGCCCAGCAGGACGATATACAGCGGCAGCGGGTCCATGAGATTGGGTTTGAAGCGCAGCAGTAACTCGTCGACCATCGCCTGTTGCGGGTTGCTGACGAAATGCAGCAGGCCCATTTCCTGGACCATGTCGCGGGTTTCGACATGCTCGTTGGCGAAGAACACGATGCCCATCAACAGCACCAGCAGGAAGATGTGCACCACGTACAGCGTCCAGGCCCGTCGCAGGATACGCACGCCGGCGATCAGGTAACCGTCGCGCAGGGCAATCTTGCCATAGGCAAGCACGGCCGCGTAGCCAGCGAGGAATACGAAGATTTCGGCCGCATCGCTGAAGCCAAAGTTGCGCAGGGTCAGGTTGCCCAGCGGGTTTTGCGGAATGTGATCCCAAAGAATGAAGATCAAGGCCAATCCACGAAAAAAGTCGACCCGATGGTCTCGTCCGTTAGTCATGGCAGTGCGCTCTAGCGTGGAGTGTCTAAGTAACTGATGGGGGATCGTGTCAGTGGTTCCGCTTGCGGGCGGGATATCGATCAGCGGCGCAGGGTGCCGATTTTAGCGAGCAATTGCAAAGAGAGGGTATTACTGAATGTCACAAGACCTTATCGGGGCCAGCCCACTCGCTGCAGGGTACACGCAGCAAGGGGGCTTGCCTTGATAAGTCAGGCCGCTACGTCCTCATTCGGGGCGAAACTCTCCGCTCGGGCCATTGCCCACATTCTGGGATAGAACTCGCCGCTCAACTCGCCGTTCAGCAACTCGCCGGGCTTCAGAAACACGTGCAGTTGGGAAAACAGCTTGATCTCGGTCGCCGACAGGCGCCGCACCAGATGCTTGGCCTTCAGCTGGGAAGGGTGTTCCAGCCCTGCTGCGGCGAGCATCTCGGCAAGGGCCTTGAGGGTGTGGTGGTGGAAGTTCTTGACCCGTTCGGCCTTGTCCTCGACCACCAGTGCGCGCTGACGCAGTGGATCCTGGGTGGCCACGCCGGTGGGACACTTGTTGGTGTGGCAACTTTGCGACTGGATGCAAC
>CAJCIO010000121.1 GCA_903970465.1 Gammaproteobacteria bacterium | reverse complement strand
GGGTGGGCAGTGATGGTTGTGTACATCCTCACCGGCCCCTTCGCGGGCAAGCCTCGCTCCCACAGTGCCGGCTGCACCGGAGTCGTGCACCTGTGGGAGCAAGGCTTGCCCGCGAAGAGGCCAACCCAGCTGACGCGAATCCCGCCCACACCCCTGTGCCGAGCGGGCAAGCTCGCGATTCGCTGTGTCAGCAACAGCGATAAGCCTGACAGGGCCAACTGGGGGCAGGCCCCCTCGCTACCCAAACCGCACTGCCAGCGCGGCATCGCGTTATTGGTCGTGCTCTGGGTCCTGGCCCTGCTCAGCGTCCTGCTCGCCAGTCTGGCCGGTTGGGTGCGTCTTGAAACCCGCCAGGCCCTCTGGCAGCACCAGCACACCCAGGCGCTGTTCGCCGCCGAGGCCGGTGTAGGCCTCGCCGTGGCCGCTTTGCTTGACCGCGACCCGCGCCGCCAATGGCTCGCCGACGGTCAGCCCCATGGCCTGAATTTCGACGGCAGTGCTCTGCAAGTCAGCGTGTTCAGCGAGCGCGGCAAGCTGGATCTGAATGCCGGCGGCGCGACCGATTTCGCGCGCCTGCTCAAGACTGTCGGCGCCCCGAACACCCTCGCCGACGAACTTGCACACGCCTTGGAACAACGCCGCGGCGCTGGCCAGGCACCCCTGCGCCTGCTCGAAGAAGCCCGCGAACTGCCCGGCATGACCGAGGCGTTATACACCGCGTTACTTCCCGACATCACCCTGTGGAGCGGCCTCGACAGCCCCGACGCCGCCTTCGCCAGCCCGCAGCTCAAACGGGCCCTGGGCTTGGCCAAGGGCATTCCCCAGGTGGGCGATCAAGGGCCGATTCTCACGCTATATAGCCAGGCACGCCTGCCCGACGGTTTCACCACGACGCTGGGCGTCACCCTGTTACTCAATGCATCGAAGGAGGGGACGCGGCCTTACCGGGTCCTGCGTTGGCAAGAATGAACCCATTGAATTCCACCGCCCTGGCGCCGTTGCGGGCCCAGGCCGAACGCCTGCTCGGTCATTGGCGCGGCAGCCCGGCCCAGCGCGTTTGGCGCCTGTGGCTAAGCGAGCTGAGCGGCGTGCTGCCGGCGCGCTGGCGCGAGCGTTTGGGCAGCGGATCGCAGATCGGCCACATTGATTGGCCGCTCACCGATCTGCCAACCAACCCGGAGGCCAGGGGCGCGTCGTCCACCGAGCAAACGTCCGAGAGCGCGCGCGCAGGCCTGGCCGGTGCGCGGCATATCTTGCTGTTGCCCGCCAATACTGTGCTGATCCAGCACCTCAGCGTCCCCGTCATCGCCACCCGCAATCTGCGCGACGTACTCGGTTTCGAGCTGGACAAACACACCCCGTTCAATGCCACCCAGCTGTATTTCGACGCCAAGGTTGTCAGCCGTGACAAGCAGCAGGCCAAGGTCGTACTGGTAGCGATTCTGCGCGAGCGCCTGCAAGCCATCCTCGATGAATGCCAGCAACAGGGCCTCGTCCTGCAAGCCGTAGATGTCCGCGATGCCCACGGCACGCCGCTGGGTATCGATCTACTGCCCACCCATGCCCGGCCGAAACAGCGCGCTGGCAACCGCTTCAATCGCTGGTTGCTGGCGATCTGCGCGGCGCTCCTGCTGGGCTGCATGCTGCTATGGCTCAACGCCCGGCAAACGCTGTTGGACGACATGCAAAACAGCGTTGCCGAACAACGCCAACAGGTCGCGCAGCTGCAGCGCCTGCGTGGCGAACTGCTCAATACCCGAGGCGCCGCGCACTATCTGGCGCAACGCAAACTGGCCCAGCCAGCGCTGACCCAGGTGCTCGCCGACCTCACCGATTGTCTGGGCGCCGATACCTGGCTTGAACAACTCGAGGTGAGTGACAGCGGCGACGTCACGCTGTCGGGCCAGAGCGCCAGCGCCAGTGATCTGATCAACCGCGTCAAGGGCTGCCACAGCCTGGTCGACGCGCAGTTCCAAGGCATCATTCAACCCGACGCCGACACCGGCAAGGATCATTTTTCGCTGCGTGCCCATCTGCGCAAGGAGACCGCCGATGCGCCGTCCGCTTAACGCCCGCGAGCGCCGCGGCGCTGCGGTCATCGTCCTCGCCCTGCTGCTCTGGGCGGCCTGGTGGTTGCTGGTGCAAAGCTGGTTCAGCGGCCCGTTGAGCGACATCGACGACCAGTTGCAAGACCTGCGCGAGCAGCAACAACGCTACGCCGGTCAGCTGGCGCAAAAAACCTTGGTGCAACAGCAGCTCGAACAGGCCCGACGCGATCCCGCCAGCCGCAGCAGCCTGTTGCCCGGTGACGACCTCAGCGCCGTGGCCGCGCAGTTGATGCAGCACAGCGTCGAACTGATCAAGGCCCATGCCGACGAAGGCCCCGGCTGCGAATTGACCCAGCGCATGCCGATCACCCCGGAGCAGGACAGCGCTCAGCCCTATCGACAGGTCAAAGTCAGCCTGACCCTGGACTGCGCCGCCGAGCCCCTCGGCCATCTTTTGCGCGATATCGAATACAGCCAGCCGGCGTTGTTCGTCGACAGCCTGAGCATCCGTCGCAACAGCACCGCGCCGGCCACCGGCGGCCCCGGTCGCTTGCGCGTGCACCTACTGGTGAGTGGTTATCTGCAGCCGGCTGGCGCGAAGGTGACGCCATGACGTTCGTGTCGATTTGCTTTGCGGCGCGCCTGTTTGGACATGCGCGGGTATCCGCCTGTCTGCAGCCCGTTGCGGCCAAGGAGGCACGCCAATGAAAAGCCTGCCCTTCAATCCGCTGTTGCTGATCCCTTGCGCGTTGCTCTCGGTACTGCTGGCGATGCTGCTCAGCGGCAGCGGGCAAGACCCGCAATGGCTGGCGCCTGCTGACGCGCCACCGCTGAGCAACGCCAACACCCGTCCGTTGGCCATGCCGGAACTTGCCGAACAACGCCTGGCGCTGATCTGGCAGCAGCCGCTGTTCAGCCCCACGCGCCAAGGCGATCCGGCTGCCGATCACGCCGTCGATACCGGGCTCGCAGGCCTGAGCCTTAGCGGCGTGATCCTTGACGGCACCGCCCAATGGGCACTGCTACGCGAGGGCCCGCGCAGTATCAAACTGAAAGTCGGCGCCAGCCTCGACAACGGCTGGCAGCTGCACGCCCTGACACCGCGCCAGGCGACCTTTGTTCATCAAGGCCAGACCCGTCAGTTGAGCCTGCCGACCTTGCGCCTGCCGCCGCCCGATGCGGCGTCGGGCCTCAAGCTTCCCGCCCCATCAGTCGTGCACACGGATGCGCCTCAAGAGGCCGAGCCTCCAGTGACCGCACCATGAAGATCATCCCCTCAGGAGTCAGTAACATCGCCACCTTGCGCACCCCCTTGTTCTGCCTGGCCGCCGCCGTTGCTCTTGCCGGTTGTGCAATGCCATCCAACCGCACCGAGAACGATCCAGCCCTGATGCACGAGGCCCTGCGTGGCACCGGCGACCAGCGCTCGGCGGTGGACGACACACCGCTGGCCACGCCCGTCAACGACGCTGCCGCTCCGGCCGCCGCCCGCGGACGCCAGCAGATCATTCGTGGCAACCAGAGCTTCGTGCACGGCGCGCCGAGTCGCCCCGCGGCGCCGTCAGCCAACACGCCAGGCCAGGGAGGGCAGGCGTCCGGTGACATCATGTTCAACTTCAACAACCAGCCCATCGAAGCCGTGATAAACAGCATCATGGGTGACTTGATGCACGAGAACTACAGCATCGCGCAGGGCGTGACCGGCGACGTCAGCTTCTCCACCTCGCAACCGGTCAACAAGACCGAAGCGCTGTCGATCCTCGAGACCCTGCTGTCCTGGACCAACAACGCCATGATCCGCCAGGGCAACCGCTATGTGATCCTCCCGGCCAACCAGGCGGTGAGCGGCAAACTCACGCCGACGCTGGCCTCCGCACGCCCGGCCAGTGGCCTGTCGGCGCGGCTGTTCAGCCTGCGTTACATCTCCGCCACCGAGATGCAAAAGCTCCTCAAACCCTTCGCCCGCGAGAACGCCTTCCTGCTGGTCGACCCGGCGCGCAACGTGCTCAGCATGGCCGGCACGCCCGAAGAACTGGCCAACTACCAGGACACCATCAACACCTTCGATGTCGATTGGCTCAAGGGCATGTCCATCGGCGTCTACGGCCTGCAGCGCGCAACCGTCGGCGAGCTGATGCCTCAATTGCAGAAGATGTTCGGCCCCGACAGCGGCATGCCGCTGGCCGGCATGGTGCACTTTTTGCCGATCGAGCGGACCAACTCGGTGGTCGCCATCTCGTCGCAACCGCAGTACCTGAGCGAAGTCGGCGATTGGATTCACACCATCGATGAAGGCGGCGGCAACGAGCCGCAGCTCTACGTCTACGACGTGCGCAACATGAAAGCCACAGACATGGCCAAGTACCTGCGCCAGATCTACGGCAACGGCCAGATCAAGGACGACAGCGCCGCCAAGGTCGCCCCCGGCGTGCGCACCACCAGCCTGTCGTCGCTGAACAGCAACAACAGTTCCGGCACCACCGGCGGCCTGAGCAGCGGCGGCCTCAATGGCAGCAGTGGCCAGGGGATGAACAGCAACGGCGCCATGCAAAGCGTCGGCAGCGAGCAGAACAGTGACGACGACAGCGACCAGGACAGCACCGCCAGCAGCGATGGCAGCGACGACAGCAGCAGCGATTCGTCCGGTAGCCAAGGCACCGCGAAAAGCCTCGACCAAAGCACCCGCATCACCGCGCAGAAGAGCAGCAACCAGCTGTTGATCCGCACCCGTCCGGCGCAGTGGGCCGAGATCGAAGGCGCCATCAAGCGCCTGGATAATCCACCGATGCAGGTGCAGATCGAAACGCGCATCCTCGAGGTCAACCTCACCGGCGAACTGGACATGGGCGTGCAGTGGTACCTGGGACGCCTGGCGGGTAATTCCACCAGCACCACGGTGGCCAATACCTCCGGCAGCCAAGGCGCGTTGGGCAGTGGCGGTGCTTCGCTGAGCAGCAGCGATTCGCTGTTCTATTCGTTCGTCAGCAACAATCTTCAGGTCGCCTTGCACGCGCTGGAAACCAACGGCCGCACCCAGGTGCTGTCGGCGCCGTCGCTGGTGGTGATGAACAATCAGCAGGCACAGATACAGGTTGGCGAGAACATCCCGATCAACCAGACCACCGTCAACACCACCACCTCCACCGACACGACGTTGAGCAGCGTCGAGTACGTGCAGACCGGCGTCATTCTCGACGTGGTACCGCGCATCAACCCGGGTGGCCTGGTGTACATGGACATCAAGCAGCAGGTCAGCAACGCCGACTACAGCAACGTCACCACCACCAACACCAACCCGGCCATCTCCGCGCGTTCGGTGGCGACCCAGGTGGCGGTGCAGAGCGGCCAGACGGTGCTGTTGGGGGGCTTGATCAAGCAGGACAACAGCGACACCAGCACAGCGGTGCCGTATCTGGGGCGCATCCCCGGGCTGAAGTGGTTGTTTGGCAGCACCACGAAGTCCAAGGACCGCACCGAGCTGATCGTGCTGATTACCCCAAGGGTCGTGACAGGCAACAGCCAGGCGCGGCAGATGACGGACGATTACCGTCAGCAGATGCAGTTGCTCAAGCCTTGATGGGGTGAATCGGGGCTGGCCCCTTCGCCGGCAAACGTGCCCCCTTAACTTCGCTAGGGGGCCGTTGCGCTGGCGGGGCTGGCCTCTTCGCGGGCAAGCCTTGCTCCCACCGGTCTACGGCGCTGCAACTGTCGACACTGTGGGAGCAAGGGCGCGCGTTCGGCCGCGAGGCGTCGGATCAAGCAAGGCAAATGCTTCAGGCGATCAGCCGCAGGCGATCAACGGAAAATCCTGTACGGCATCCTCTGAGTACCCCCGCATCAGTCTCTCCGCGGGCAACGGTCGACTCAGAAAATACCCCTGCGCCTCGTGGCAGCCATAGGACTTCACCAGGCTCAAGCTCTTGAAGGTCTCGATGCCCTCCGCTACCGTCCGATACCCCAGTTCGCGCGCCAGTTGCAGCACCGAGCGGGCGATCACGCGGTTGCGCGGTTTGTTTTCCAGGTCGGTGATGATCGACTGATCCAGCTTCAGCACATTCGCCGGGATGTCGCGCAAGTACGCGAAGTTACTGTAGCCCGTACCGAAATCGTCGATGGCGACATCCACGCCCAGCGCGCGAATCCGTTGCAGTTGCCCGATCACATTTGGCGCTTCACGAATCCACTCGCCTTCGGTGATCTCCACTTCGACGCGCTCGGCAGGTACGCCATGCAGCTTGCAGGCACGGCTCAAGGTCTGAGCAATGTCCATGCCCTGAAAGTCCAGCGCCGACAAATTGATCGAAACTTTGCTGTCGTCGTATGCCCACTGCGCGACCGCCGCCAGCGAACGATCGATGACCCAGCGCGTGACGTGGTTGATTTGTCCGGCGCGTTCGATCAGCGGGATGAACTCGGCCGGCGATACCGGCCCGAAGTGCTGGTGGCGCCAGCGCAGCAGGGCTTCGGCGCCCAGTTGACGGCCATCCTGCAGGTTGAAGCGCGGTTGGAATTCCAGGTACATGCCGCCGCCTTCCATGGCCGCGCTGAAGTCGTTGACCAGGCTGAAGGCGCGTCGATGGATATGCGCGCGGCTTTCATCATAGGCCTGCCAGCGGCTGCGCACGCGCTCGGCGGCGCTGGCAGCATGGATGGCCTTGCGCAGCAGGTTACCCACCGACTGACTGCCGTCCAGGCAGGAGGCCACGCCGATCCGCGTGCACGGCGCCAAAGGGAAATCCAAGGTCGGGAAGGGCTGGGTGATCATCTCCACCAGCGCCCGGGTCAATTCCTGATGGCGATCGGGATGGCAGGTCAGCATCAGGCAGAACTGCTGCTCGCTGAGCTGGTACAGGCGCGCCACACCCTCGAGGATGTGCGCCAGCTTGTCACTGACACGCTTGGCGCCGGAGCGCAGCGCAGTGAAATTGTCGTCGGCGCCGTCGTCGGGTTGCCAGTTATTGTCGACCGCCTCGATCAGCATCATCAAGCGCGCCGGAGCACGGGCATCGAGATGCATACCGCGGGTATCGGTCAAGAACTGGCGCAGGTTGGGCAGGCCGCTGACCGGGTCGCGAGTGTCGAGCATCTGCCGTTGCTCGATCTGCGCCATGACCATCTCGGCCATGTCCTGCAGCACCGCGCTGTCACCGGGCGCCAGGTCGTGGGGGAATTTGTCGATGATGCACAGGCTGCCGATATTGAAGCCCGAGCGGGTGCGCAGTGCGGCGCCAGCGTAAAAGCGGATGCCGTCGGGTGCGGTGACCAGGGTGTTATCGCAAAAGCGCGGATCGTTACGCGCATCAGGGATGTGCATTACTCCGTTCTGGCGAATGGTGACGGCGCAGATCGATTGATTGATCGGCGTTTCGCTGGGAGCGAAGCCGATCCGCGCTGGAAACCACTGGCGGTCCTGCTCGACCAGCGATACCAACACCGTCGGGACTTTGAAATAGGCCGCTGCCAAGCGGCATATCCGTTGGAAATCCTCGTTATGAGCGGTTTCCAACCATTGGAGCGCATGCACAGCCGCCAGGCGTTGGGATTCGGCAGTATCGGTACTGTGCATGGGGATGGCCTTCGAATGGGGCACGGTAGAGGCGTTCCACTAGATTAACAGGGTGGTGGCCTTGTGACACTAAGTGATAGCAAAGGTTTCACGGGCGGGCGACGTGTGGTGCGGAATTTCACGGGAATGTGTCTGTATTGTTGCCGGCGAGTCGTTGATGTATCGGTTCTGGTACGATTCCCGAGCTCATAAACAGGCGAAACCTGAGGGCCCCTTCGCGAGCAAGCTTGGCTCCCACAGGGCGAGTCGTACACCTGTGGGAGCCAAGCTCGCTCGCGAAGAGGCCCGCCACAACACCTTGCAGCGCCAGGTCATCAACGCATCCGGTACAACACCGGCTGCCCCCGCAGCGCGTGCATCGCCACCGCCCCCAGGTGCATCGCCACCAGCAACGCCAACAGTGCACATAGCACATGATGCGCCTCATGGATGCGATCCAGCACCTGACTTGAATGGATCAACTGCGGAAACGTCAGCAGCGAAAGCACGGTCACCGGGTGGGTCATCATCAGCACTCCGCTGAGCAGCACGCTGAAGATCATCAAATACAAAAGCCCGTGCACCAGGCCCGCCACCCGATTATGCACTTCGGTATCCCGATCCCGCAGATACAACCACAGCCGCGCCAG
>CAJCIO010000120.1 GCA_903970465.1 Gammaproteobacteria bacterium | reverse complement strand
AGGGATGCCCATGCAGCTTCTGACCTTACCGCCCTCGCCCGCCCTGGCTACCTCCATCCGCGCCACCGCGCAGGTGTTCGAGGACCCGAAATCCAAGGCCTTGCTCGCGCACCTGGAAAAGGTCGCGCCCAGCGAAGCCAGCGTACTGATCATCGGCCAGACCGGCACCGGCAAAGAACTGGTCGCCCGTCACATCCACAATTTGAGCGCGCGCCGCAATCGGCCGTTCGTGGCGGTCAACTGCGGGGCGTTCTCGGAATCGCTGGTGGAGGCCGAGCTGTTCGGCCACGAGAAAGGCGCCTTTACCGGCGCCCTGAGTGCCAAGGCCGGCTGGTTCGAAGAGGCCAACGGCGGCACCCTGTTCCTCGACGAAATCGGCGATCTGCCGATGGGTATCCAGGTCAAGCTGCTGCGCGTGCTGCAAGAGCGCGAAGTGGTGCGGCTGGGCTCGCGCAAGAGCATCCCCATCGATGTCCGGGTACTGGCGGCGACCAATGTGCAACTGGAAAAAGCCATCAACGCCGGGCACTTTCGCGAGGACCTGTTCTATCGCCTGGACGTCGTCAACCTGGAGCTGAGCCCGTTGCGCGAGCGGCCCGGCGATATCCTGCCGCTGATTCGCCACTTCATCGCCGCCTACAGCGCACGGCTCGGCTATGGCGAGATACGCCTGACCCCGGATGCCGAGCGCAAGCTCACCAGCTACAGCTGGCCGGGCAATATCCGCGAGCTGGAGAACGTCATTCACCACACCCTGCTGGTGTGCCGCGAAGGCCTGATCCAGTGCGACGACTTGCGCCTGTCGAGCCTGCGCATCGAACGCCACGAAGACGCTGCGCCCAGCGATGACTCGGCCGAAGCCTTGCTGGAGCGGGCATTCAAGAAGTTGTTCGAAGAACAGGCCGGTGCCCTCCATGAGAAAGTCGAAGATACCCTGCTACGCGCGGCCTATCGCTTCTGCCATTACAACCAGGTGCACACCGCCAATATGCTTGGCCTGAGCCGCAACGTGACCCGTACACGGCTGATCAAGATTGGCGAACTGGCGGTCAACAAGCGCCGCCCGACCGAAAATGTGCAGGGCGAGCGCATGCTCAATCTGTCGATCTGAGGGCTCGGCCCCAGGCCTGTCAACTTGGAAGCGCTGTCACCCCGAGGCGCTCACTCCAGCGTCGCCAAGCGCGCCGCCAGCGCCTTGGCCTGCAAGGCGACATCGGTCACAGCGGTACTTTCCCACCACATACCGCGCAGCGGCGGGCCCATGGCGAACAGCCGCCGGGCGGCCAGCGCGGCCGCATCTAGCACCGCCCCACCGCCGTCCGCAGCGATGCCGAGGCCGAGGTTGCCCGGCGCAATCAAACCATCGCTCAGCAGTTGCCGAGGCAGGGGTTTATCGACGCGCCGCCAGTCGTATTCGATGCCGGTGGAGTTGATCAGTGCATCGCCTTCCACCACCGTGGTCTGCGCCTGCCCGCGATAGCGCAGGCGAATGCGCTGCTTGCCGTCATCACTGGACTCCAGCCCCTGCAAGGAGGCGGCGTGGATAGTCAAGCGCCCCTCGCTCAGCAAGCGTTCGAGCAGCGCGTTGCCCTGGGGTGGCGAGCGATGGTGATGGCTTTCCCACCATGGCCGCACATGGCGCACGAACTGGCGGCGCTGCCTATCGCTGGCCTGGCTCCACAGCCGCGCGATATGCACCCGCACGGTGTCGAGTGGCGCTTGCCAGTCGATGCCTGCCTGCACGGCCAGCCGGCATTGGCGACGCAGTTCACGGAGCAGTTGCAGCGGGCTGCGAATCTCGGGGGCCAGGCTTAAAAAGTCTTCCCAGGCCGGCGGTTGACGACGTACCTGCGGCAGCAGGCCGTGGCGCGAGAACACCTCGATCGGCCCGCGGTGGCCAGCCTGATCCAACGACACCAGAGCGTCGATCATGGTCAGCCCGGAGCCGATGATCAGCACGCGGGCGCGCTTGTCGAGGCGGCCCATCTGCTCGACGTTCCACGGCCCCAGTGCCACGGCATTGAGGCCGCTGGACTGGCGTTGGGCGGTATGCGCCGCGGCGAACATGCCGGTGGCCAATACTGCCGCCGCACCGCGCCAGCGCTCACCGCCGCGCAGCGTCAAGGTCACGCACTGCGCGTCGCTCTGCAGGGCGACGGCTTCGTCGCGCACATGGCGCAGGCTTGAACCGCGGGCCTTGGCGACGCTCAGCGCCTCGCTCAGACGTTGCTGGGCATACACCCCGAACAGCCCGCGCGGAGGAAACAAATGGGCGACGGCAACATCCTGCTCCGCGGACTCGGGCCAGCCACCGGCGTCGATATGCGCCTGCAGCCAGCGGGTCAGGTCGTCGGCGTCATCGGGATCGACGCTCATGCGCGCCGCATTGCCATTCAGGGTATGACCCAGCTGCGTCGCGCTGTAGGCCTCGCCCCGGCCCAGTTCGGCGCGTGGTTCGAACACCACGATGTGCCGCGCCCCAGGCAGGCGCAGCAACTGCATGGCCAACAAGGTGCCGCTCAGGCCACCCCCAACAATCAGCACATCGGCCTCGCGGATGGCCGGGGTGGCCTGTCCGCCTTGTGGCTCGCTCATGGTTCACTCACTCTCGGATGGATTCAACGTTTGCCCAGGTAGATGTCTTGCAAGTCGCCACGCGCCAGCAGGTCATCCGCCGAGCCAGCAGCAACCACTCGGCCAGTATCCAGCACATAGGCCCGGGAAGCATATTTGAGTGCGACATTGATATTCTGCTCGGCGATCAGAAAACTCACCTGCTGGTCACGGTTCAGGTGCGCGACGATCTCGAAAATTTCCTGGACGATGATCGGCGCCAGGCCCATCGAAGGCTCGTCGAGCAATACCAGAGTCGGCCGGGTCATCAGCGCCCGGCCAATGGCGACCATCTGTTGTTCGCCGCCGGACGTCAACCCGGCCAGGGTCTTGCGTTTGGTCTTGAGCCGCGGGAACCAGGCGTAGATGCGCTGCAGATCCTCCTCCATGTGCTGGCGCGACAGGCGCCGCACGAAGCCGCCGCTGCGCAGGTTTTCCTCGACGGTCAACTGGCCGAATACGTGCCGACCCTCCAGCACGTGCACCATGCCCTGGCGCACCCGTTCGCTGGGCGACAATGGCGCGGCATCGGCACCGAGAAACTCGATGCTGCCACGGGTGACCCGCGCGCGCTCGGCACGGACCAGGCCGGAGATGGCCTTCAACGTGGTGCTTTTGCCGGCGCCGTTGGCCCCCAGCAGCGCGACGATGGCGCCACGAGGGACCTCCAGCGTGACCCCGGCGATGGCCAGGATCGAAGCATCGTAGATGACCTCGATGTCATCGACGCGCAGGATGCTTTCGGCCTGTTCGGCGCTGGGTGGTGGGCGCGAAGCAGGCGTCGCGGCGGGGTCATTGGTCATGGCTGCAGTCCCTGGGCACGATGTTTTTCTCTTTGGCGAATGCCGCGGATTTTTCGTCGATCAACGGGCGCAACAGGGCTCGATCGGCGGTGATCCAGTCGCTGACCAGGGTCCATTGACTGCCGTCCCATTGCTGCACCCGCGCCGCGCCACCGCCTTCGTGGTCCGAGCACGACAGCGTCAGGTTTTGCATCAAGCCCAGGTAGCCCATGGCTTTGAGCCGCGCGTCATCGATGTGCAAATGCTCCAGCCCCCAGCGCCCTTCCTCGCCAGTGAGCGGGCGATGGCCGAACTTGGCCTGGCCGGTGCGTATCGCTTCGACCGCCACGGCGGCGTTCACCAACCCTGAGTTGTAGTACACGCTGCCGAAATTGCGCAGGTCCTTGAGGTCGCTCTTGCCCTGATCGAGGATGTACTGCTTGAGGCGCCGGTGAATCTCGAAATCGCTGCCGGCCGGGTACGGCGTCAGAGCCAGATAGCCTTTGGCGGCGGCGCCTGCGGGCAACACGTCTTCACTGGAACTGGCCCAGATGTCACCGACTATATGATCCACCGCAAAGCCGAAGCGCGCAGCGGTCTTCACCGCCACCGGGGTCGACACACCCCAGGTGCGCAGGAACACCCAGTCAGGCTGCAACTGGTGGATCTGCCGCCATTGGGCAGACTGCTCGCTGCCAGGGTCGGCGACCGGAATCTGGATATTCTCGAAACCGTACTTCTCGGCCAGCAACTTCATCGGCCCGAGGGTTTCGCGGCCATAGGCGGAATCGTGGTAGACGGTGGCGATCTTCTTGCCCTTGAGCTTGTCGAGGCCGCCTTCGCGTTCAGCGACGAAGTTCACGAACGCCGAGGCCTCGCTGTAGAAGGTCAGCATCACCGGGAAGTTGTACGGGAACACGCGCCCGTCGGTGGCCTCGGTACGCCCGTAGCCCATGGTGATCAGCGGGATCTTGTCGACCTCGGCGCGCTCGCTCAAGGCGTAGGCTGCGGGCGCGCCATTGGGCTGGTAGACCGCCACTGGCGCGCCGTCCTGGCCATGCTTGAAGCGCTCGTAGCACTCGATGCCCTTCTCGGCGGTCCACTCGGTCTCGCACTCCTGCCAGACCAGCTTGACGCCGTTGATGCCGCCTTCGACCTCGTTGATATAGCGCAGGTAATCGATCATCCCGGCCCAGATCTGCACGCCACTGGAGGCGTAGGCCCCGACCCGATAATTGGCCAACGGGAAGAACTGCTGGTCGGCGGCGGCCTGCACCGTGGGCGCCAGCGCCATCAGACCCAGGCCGAGGCTCATCCCCAGACCTATCCCCATGCCCAGCAGTGAACGCTTGAATGTGTTTTGCATGAAATGACTCGTCCTCACATGAACATCAGAAACGCAGCGGCCATCGGGCCAGCCGCTCCTGGGCGTTTTTCAACAGGCGAATCAGGCCTTCGGGCTCCTTGATCAGGAACACGATGATCAGCACGCCAAAAATGATTTTTTGCAGGTTCTGCAATTGCCCCGCGTCCACGGCGCCGCCGAACAGCGCCTGGCCGGCGTGGTCGAGGAAGATCGGCAGCAGGCAGATAAAGGCCGCGCCGACGAAGTTGCCGGCGATGCTGCCCATACCGCCGATAATGATGATGAACAGAATCTGGAACGAGCGATTGATGTCGAAACTGCCGGCGCTGGCCGTGCCCAGATAGGCGAACGCCCACAGCGCGCCGGCGATGCCCAGGTAGAACGAACTGATGGCGAAGGCCAGGTGCTTGTAACGCACCACGGCGATGCCGACCACTGCGGCGGCGGTGTCCATGTCGCGAATGGCCATCCAGTTGCGCCCTACCTGGCTCTTGACCAGATTCACCGCGACCCAGGTCAGGATCACCACCGTGACCAGGGTCAGCAGGTAGCGACCCACCGGGTTGTTGAGGTCGTGACCGAGCAGCGTCAGGTGCGGCGCAGAAATGGTGCCCGAGGCGCCGTTGTTGTAAAACCACGGAAACTTGACGAACAGCCACTCCAGAAAAAACTGCGCCGCCAAGGTGGTGACCATCAGGTAGAAGCCCTTGATCCGCGAACTGGGCAAGCCGAACAACCAGCCCACCAGCGCGCTGATCACCCCGGCGCCGAGCAGCGACAACGGCAGCCCCAATTCAGGTACGCGCAGCAGCAAACCATAGGTGGCGAAGGCGCCCACCGCCATGAACCCCGCAGCGCCGACCGAGGTCTGCCCGGTGTAGCCGGTCAGCAGATTCAGGCCCAGGCCGGCCAGGGACAACACCAGAAACGGAATGAAGATCGCGTTCAGCCAGTAATCGTTGCCCAGCCCAGGCACCGCGGCAAAGGCGATCAGCAACACGCCCAGCAACGCCCAGGGCACCCTGCGCTTGTGTAGGCGCAGAGGCGCGGTGACCGGCTCAAGGGGCAGGCTGTAAGAGGTTTTGCTCATGTCAGACGCGCTCGATGGCCCGCTCGCCGAACAGGCCGGCAGGACGGATATAGAGGAATGCCAAGGCCAGCACATAGGCGAACCATGGGGTGATGCCGCCACCGATCAGCGGGCCGATATAAACCTCGGCGAGGTTTTCCGCAGCGCCAACGATCAGGCCGCCGACGATCGCTCCGCCAATCGAGGTGAACCCACCGATGATCAGCACCGGCAGGGCCTTGAGCACCACCAGCGACAGCGAAAACTGCACGCCCTGGCGAGCACCCCACAGCAGCCCGGCGAACAACCCGACCACCCCGGCCACGGACCAGACGATCTGCCACACGCGATTGAGGTTGATGCCGATGGACAAGGCCGCCGTGGTGTCGTCGGCCACCGCGCGCAGAGAGATGCCGATGCGGGTCTTGTTGAACAGCAACGCCAGGACCACCACCAGCACCACCGCCGCGCCCGCCGCGATCAGGTCGAACTGGCTGACCATGATGCCGCCGATGAACAGCGGCACATCGTCGATACCCAGGTCCAGCGCCCGTACCTGCGCGCCCATCAACCCCTGGGCCAGGCCCTCGATGACGAACGACAGGCCCAGCGTGGCCATGAACAGGGTGATCTGCGAGCGGTTGACCAGCGGCCGCAGCACCAGGCGCTCGATGAGCAGTGCGCCGACGATCATCACCAGCACCGTCAGCAACAGCGCCAAGGCAAAAGGCACGCCCTGGTCATGCAGGCTGACGAACGTCAGGGCCGCAAACAGCAGCATCGAGCCCTGAGCGAAATTGAACACGCCACTGGCCTTGTAGATCAGCACGAAGCCGATCGCCACCAACGAATACAAGGTCCCGGCCAGCAAGCCGCCGATCAGGGTTTCCAGAAACGCCATCAATGTCCCACCCCCAGGTAAGCCGAAATCACTTGCGGATTGGCCTGTACTTCGGCCGGTGTGCCATCGCCCACCTTGCGCCCGTAGTCGAGCACCACGACGTGATCGGACAGGTCCATGACCACCGCCATGTCGTGCTCGATCAGCACCACCGTGGTCCCCAGCGAGCGATTGATATCGGCGATATAACCAGCCATTTCCTGTTTCTCTTCGGCGTTCATCCCCGCCATCGGCTCGTCGAGCAACAACAGCGCGGGCGCGGCGATCAACGCGCGGCCCAGTTCGACGCGCTTCTGCAGTCCGTAGGAGAGGTTGCCCACCAGCACGTCGCGCTGCGCCTGCAGGTCGAGAAATCCGAGGATGCCTTCGGCCTTGGCCCGGGACTGCTCGGCCTCGCGTCGCGCACTTGGCCACTGCAAGGCCTGGGCAAGAAAATGGCTGCGGGTGTGCCGCGACAGCCCGGTCAGGATGTTGTCGATGACGCTCATCTTCTTGAACAGCGCGTTGTTCTGAAAGGTCCGGCCAATGCCCTGGCGGGCGGCGCTCAACGGATCGATCTGGCGAAACCCGCGGCCTTCGAAGATGATTTCGCCGGCATCGAAGCGGTACACGCCGTTGAGGATGTTGAGCAGCGAGCTTTTGCCCGCGCCGTTAGGGCCGATCAGGGCGCAGATTTCGCCGCGGCGCACCTCGAAAGAGAAGTCGTTGATGGCCTTGACGCCCTTGAACGCCAGAGAGATGCCGCGCACCTGCAGGATGTTCGCTACTGGCTGGCTCATGCGACGTCCTTGCCGGGTTCGAGGGTCCAGGGGTGATGCGCTTGCGTGTGGTTAGGTGCCTGCCAGATCGAACGCAGGTTTTCGAAACCCAGCAGACGTTGCACGCGTTGTTTCAACAACCGGCGCAGGCCGCGTCGGGGCTGCTCGATGGTCCAGTCGCAGAGCCGTCGGCGCCAGCTGCAAGGGGGCGGCAGCCGGGCTTCGATCTCCTGCGCCAGCACCTGCAATCGCGCACTCGACAACAGCAGGCCGGTCGGCGCCACTGCCCGCCGATCACGGGCAGCCGAACCTGGGCTCTCGGGGAACGCCAAGGCCTGGCCGCTGCTCAGCCACTGGCCGAGAATCACCTCCAGGCCGGCCTCCCAGTCGGTGCCCTCTTCCACCCAAAGCAACGTCGCATCGCTGCCAGCGGGAAGGCCGAACAACGTCGTCGGCGATGGCCGCTCACCCAGCAAGTGGCTGATGCCGAGCACCGGCAACGGGCCGCTGTCGACCAGCGGCGGCTGTGCGGTGATCAGCACGCGCAGCCCCGCGCCCTGCTCGTGGCAACCCTGCCAGTGGGGCAGATCGCGGCGATCCTGGACAAAGCCGTGGGTCGGCCGCAGGGTCTGCAATTGCGCCACCAGTGCGGCGCTCGAGGCTGGCCGTGGGACCCCCACCACCGTGCCGCCGCTGGCCTGGGCCGCCAGGCTCAACAACAGCAGATCGGTCTCGTAGGCGCCGCTCACGGCCAGCCGGGAACGCGCACTGAAGCCCTGCTGGCGCAGCCCCGCTGCCAATTGCTCCACTTCGCGCAGCACATCGATCCAGCGCCAGGCATACCACTCGCCCTGACGCCGATGGCGCAAGGCGATCTGCAAGGGCGCGGCCTGCGCCCAATGGGCCAGGCGCTGGACAGTGGGTGACGGCTGGAGTGAAGGCTGGGGCGACATCGCCGACGGTAGCGCCCGCGGCCGTAATTCATGCAAGGTCATGGCGTCATCCTTTTCATCAAGCGCGATCCTTTTGCCGGGTGCGCTGCAACTCGGCCAGGTTGCGATACGCCGCGCCCGGATGCCCGGCCGCCAGGCGCGGCCCGTCGCCGAACAGTTTTTCGCGCAGAGTGCCCGGCGCGTAGTCCTTCTTGTACACACCGCGCTTCTGCAACTCGGGCACCAGCAGGTCGACGGCGTCGGTGAAGGTTTCGTGAGTGATCGCATAGGCGAGGTTGAAGCCGTCCACGTCGGTGTCCGCGACCCATTCCTCAAGCAGGTCGGCGATGGTTTGCGGACCGCCGACGAACAGTGGACCAAAGCCGCCGATACCGCCCCACTTGGCCAGTTCGTTGGGCGTCCAGACCGTGTTCGGATCCGCCGTGGAGAAGGTCTCGACCGCCGATTGGATGGCATTGGTGTGCACGTGCCTGAGCGGTTCGTCGGGTTTGAACTGACTGAAATCGATGCCCGTCCAGCCCGAAATCAACGCCATGGCGCCTTCGTAGCTGACCCAGCTTTTGTACTCTTCGAACTTGGCCTTGGCCTTGGCGTCGGTTTCGCCCAGGATCACCGTCTGCAAGTTGAAGATGAGGACCTTCGCCGGGTCGCGGCCGGCTTCAGCGGCGCGGCGGCGGATATCGGCCACGGTTTTTTTCAGCAGCACCTTGGAGGGGGCGGCGACGAACACGCACTCGGCCTGCTCGGCGGCGAACTGCTTGCCGCGGCTCGACGCGCCGGCCTGATAGAGCACCGGGGTGCGCTGCGGCGAGGGTTCGCACAAGTGAATACCCGGCACCTGGAAGTGTTTGCCGAAGTGCTGGATCTCGTGGATCTTGCTCGGGTCGCTGAAAATCCGCCGCTCGCGGTCACGCAGGATGGCGCCCTCTTCCCAGCTGCCCTCCCAGAGTTTGTAGCAAACCTCCAGATATTCTTCGGCGTAGTCATAGCGCGCGTCGTGCTCGGTCTGGGCTTGCTGGCCCATGTTCTTGGCGCCGCTTTCGAGGTACGAGGTGACGATGTTCCAGCCGGCACGGCCTTTGGTCAGGTGATCGAGGGTCGAGAGGCGTCGGGCGAAAGGATACGGATGCTCGAACGACAGCGAGGCCGTCAGGCCGAAGCCCAGGTGCTCGGTGACCAGAGCCATGGGCGTGATCAGTTGCAGCGGATCGTTGACCGGCACCTGGGTGGCTTGACGGATCGCCGCGTCGCCGTTGCCCCGGTAGACGTCATAGATGCCGAGCACGTCGGCAATGAACAATCCGTCGAACTTGCCGCGCTCGAGGATTTTCGCCAGGTCGGTCCAGTATTCCAGGTCCTTGTACTGCCACGAGCGGTCGCGCGGATGCGCCCAGAGCCCGGGCGACTGGTGGCCGACGCAGTTCATGTCGAAAGCGTTGAGACGAATTTCACGGGACATCGAATTATTCCTCGAGCTGCGGCGGCGCGACGCCATTGAGGCGCTGGTTGCCGATGATCTGGTACTGCCAGCGCAGCGGCTCGCGCGCGGCCAGGGCCGGGTACTCGGCGCGGCTGCCGGTGAGTTCCTGCTGGGCGTTGCCGACCGCTTGCAAGGCGTCGGCACTGGCGATCACCGCTTCGGCCGTCGCCACCAGCGCCTCGGCCGGGCTACCGACAAAGGCTTCGGCACGCTCGTAAAGGGCGGCGGCGACTTCGATGCGAATCTGCAGGTCCCCGAAGCGGCTGATGATGTAAGGGTCTTCGACCGCGCGTTGCAAACCGCTGAGGGGCCAGGGCCGGGCGTGTTCGCGAACGAAATCGAGGGTCAATTGCAGGCCCTTCCGGGCATGGTGCAAGTCATGGGCGGCCACTGAGAGCTGGCTGGGCAAGGCGATTGCCGGGCTGTTCATAGTCGTGATTCCTCGATCAATTCCAGGCATGGCGTGGCGGCGCGATGCCGTTGAGCAGGCGATTGCCGATCAGGTGATACTTCCAGCGCGCCGGATCGTGCAGGGTGTGGGTACGCGCGTTGCGCCAGAAGCGGTCGAGGTTGTGCTTGCCCAGTACCGAACGGGTACCGGCCAGTTCGAACAGTTTGCTGCTGGCGAGCAAGGCGATGTCGGCGGACAGCACCTTGGCCTGGGCCACCACCACGGACGCCTCGGCGACGCTCTGTTCGCTCGGCGCGGCCAGGGCGCGGTCTACCGCGCGGCCGGCCTTGGCGAGGATCGCGTCGGTCCCGTGCAGGCGCCATTGCAGATCGCCGATGGCCGCGAGGGTGAACGGGTCCTGCCAGCCATGCTGCAACTGGCTGTCGACCCAAGGGCGGGCCAGGCGCGCATGAATCAGCGCCTGCTCGAAGGCACCGTGGGCGATGCCGGTATCGACGGCGGCCTGGATGATCTGCGAGATCGGGCCATCGGCGGTCGGCACGTCATAGGCCTTGTGCGCCGGGATCACCGCGCTCAAGGGCACTCGCACGTCCTTGATCACAGCGCCGCCGCTGGCCGTGGTGCGCTGACCGAAACCGTCCCAGCTATCGATGATGGTCAGGCCGGGGTTGTCCCGCTCGACGAAGGCAATAAAGCCGCGGTTGTGCTCATCGACGCCCACCACCGGGACGATGTGCGCGAACAAGGCGCCCGTGCAGTAGAACTTCTCGCCATTGACCACGGCGTGGTCACCCTCGAAGCGAATGCGGGTCTCAAAGGCGGTCACGTTTTTACTCTTGGCCTCCGAAAAGGCATTGCCGAAGCGATAGCCCTCGAGCACCTTGGCGAAGTAGTAACGCTTTTGCTCCTCGGTGCCGGTCAGCAACAGGCCATTGAGCACACCCAGATGATTCTGCGGAATCTGCCCGAGCGACGAGTCGGCGGCGGAGATGATCTTGATCACTTCGGCCACCGTCACGTACGACACCCCGGCACCGCCGTAGGCCTTGGGCACGGTAATGCCCCACAAGCCGCTGGCGGAGAACTCGTCGAGCTCGGCCACCGGCAAGCGCCGATCTCGGTCGCGTACCGAGGCTTCTTCGGCAAAGCGCACAGCCAGCGCCTTGGCCACGTCGATGGCTTCGGCATCCGAGGCGATCACATGGGCCTTGGGCGGTTTTGATACAGGGACGCTCATGGGCAGACTCCACTACGGAAAAATCACTATGGAGTCCTTTGCACAGGCCGTGCCTGTTTCTTTTATCCCTATATATCAATACCTTGAATGCATTTGACGCGATGAGCGCCGATGCCAGATCGACAATCTGTCCACTTGCTGTTGCGTGAACAACAGTTGCCCATGCGGCAGCTGCAACGGGTCATCCCTCGGCCTGGCCGCACTGAGCGCAGCGCACCGCTGTACGGTTTTTGCACAGGCTGTTGTCGCGCTGCTGCCCTACCAACAGAGGCGTTTCGTAAAACCCATCAATTGTTTTCTTTTTCAATGGTTTATATGACGGCACAGACTATGCATTCGCAGCGTGACGAGCTTTTCTATTCATTGATGGAGCACTGCCATGAGCCTGACGTCCGCGTTCAACCCGCTGTCCGAGGGGACCCATTACGAGGCCCTCGCCAATCGCTTTCGCCCGCTGTTCCGCCAGATCGCCGCAGGCAACGTCGAGCGTGAACAATCGCGCAGCCTGCCCTATGAGCCGATCCGCTGGCTCAAGCAGGCCGGCTTCGGCGCCGTCCGGGTGCCGGTGCAGTACGGTGGCGCAGGGGCCTCGGTCGGGCAGCTGTTCGAACTGTTGATCGAGCTGGCCGAGGCCGATTCCAATATCCCGCAGTCCTTGCGTGCACACTTCGCCTTTGTCGAGGACCGCCTCAACGCCCCGCCGAGCGCCGATCGGGATAAATGGTTCGCACGCTTTGTGGCCGGCGAACTGGTGGGCAATGGCTGGACCGAAGTCGGCGCGGTCAAGCTCGGCAAGGTGATCACTCAAGTGCGCCCGGACGGCGCGAATTACGTGCTCAACGGCGCCAAGTACTACAGCACTGGGAGCATCTTCGCCGACTGGATCGATGTGTACGCGCAACGTTCGGACAACGGCGCCGACGTGATTGCCGTGGTGGATGCCCATCACCCTGGCGTGACCCACAGCGATGACTGGGACGGTTTCGGCCAGCGCACCACCGGCAGTGGCACCTCGGTGTATGTCGAGGTGCCGCTGCCCGCCGAGCAGGTGATCCCCTTCGAAACCCGCTTCAAGTACCAGACGGCCTTTTACCAGCTGGTGCTGCTCGCGGCGTTGTCCGGCATCGGCCGTGCCATCGAACGGGATATTGCTCAGGAAGTGCGCGAGCGCAAACGCGTCTACAGCCACGGCAATGCCGACAGCGTCAGCGCCGACGCGCAGATCCAGCAAGTGGTCGGGCAGATCAGCGCCCAGGTCTATGCCGCCGAGGCCGCGACCTTGCGCTCGGCCGAGCCCTTGCAGCGCGCTTACGTTGCGCGCTTTGGCGACGACCCGCAGGCGGAACGTCAGGCTAACATCGATGCCGAAATCGAAACTGCCAAGGCGCAAGTGGTGGTGTCGGAACTGATCCTGCGCGCCGCCACCGACCTGTTCAACGCGCTGGGCGCCTCGGGCATCAGTGTCAACAAGGCCCTCGATCGCCACTGGCGCAATGCCCGCACGGTGGCTTCACACAATCCGCTGATCTACAAGGCGCGCATCGTCGGCGACTGGAAAATCAACGGCACCGAGCCCAACTACGTGTGGCAGATCGGCAATGGCAGCAAGGCCGACTGATCGCGTAACCCCCAGGCCAGACGCCGATGCGCCTGGCCTGCGCCCTGACCATTACCCCGCCTGGTGTGCCAGGCGCCGGCTGCTAAAACTGAAAGCCAGCACCAGCAAGATCAAGGCGCCCGTGGCGACCTGCTGCCAGTAGAAGTTCCAGCCGATCAGCAGCAAGCCATTGGCGATGACGTTGATGAACAGCACCCCGAGCAACGTGCCCGGCACATTGGGGCGCCCGGCGCGACTCAAGGTGGTGCCCATGAACACCGCGCCGATGGCGTTGATCAGGTAGGCGTTGCCCGACATCGGCACGTAGGCGTTGACCGTCGAACTGAGCACGATGCCCGCCACCGCGCAGGCCAACGCGCTGGCGAGAAAGACCTTGAGGGCGATCAGACGAATCGGCAGCCCGGAATAACGCGCCAGTTGCACCTGGGTACCGACCGCCAGAATCTCGCGCCCCAGGCGGCCACGCGCAAGGATCACCCCGTACACCAGGGCCACGACGGCCACCAGCCACAACACCAACGGCACCCCCAGCAACCTCACGGCCGTGATGCCGGGCAGCGCGCTCTGGGCGATGTAGATCGGCTGGCCGCCGTCGGACAGCAACTGCTGCACGCTGGTGCCGATGAACAAGGTGCCCAGAGTGGCCAGGAATGGGGTGATCCGCAGCCCGGCGATCAACAGCGCATTGAAGCCACCGGCCAGCGCTGCGGCCGACAATGCCCCGACGATCGCCAGCACCAGCCCGTGGCCGCCATTGAGCAACACCACGAACGCCAGGCTGGAGAAGTCCAGCGCGGTGCCCACCGACAAGTCGATGCCACCCGCCGCCACGGCCCAGGTCATGCCGATGGCGACGATGGCCAACAGCACGAAGTTATTGAGCACCAGGCTGCTCAGGTTGCCGACGCTGAGAAACCCCGGCGCGCTGGCCGCGAAAAAGCCGACGATGAGCACGATCAGCAGCGGCAGGATGGCGCGCAGCGCGCGCGCCAGCAGCACAGTGGAGAACGGCGTTGGCGCAAGCGTGGTCATTGGCCGCCCTCCTCTTTGCGCAACGCGCCGGACACCGCGACCACCAGCAGAATCAACACCCCCTGCACGCCGTTGACCCAGAAGCTGGAGATGTTCAGCAACTGGAAACCGTTGACCAGAAAGCCCAACAGCAGGGTCGCCAGCAAGGTGCCGGGGATGTTGGCCACCAGGCGTCTGGAGAACACCACGCCCAGGAAGGCGATCGCGACCACCGACAACAGCATTTCCCCGGACCCGGTCGTGCTGCCGCTGAACAACGCCGCCGAACAAAACGCCGCGACCGCAGCGCACAACCCGGCGAGCAGGTAACTGGAAAATACATAGCGCCGCAGGCCCAAACCGGCAGCCCGCGCCGCCTCGGGGTATTCGCCTACCGCGTACAAGCGCAGGCCGTAAGGGCTGTGCTGGATCAACAGGCCAAGCAGCAACGCCACGCCCAACAGCACCCAGGCCAGCACTGGCACCTGCAGCCAGGTGCCGTCGGCCAAGGTGTCGAGCAGCGACGAGTCGGTGGGCAGCACGGTGTTCTGGGTGAGCACCAGTTCCAGCCCGGCCACCAGGTTCATGCTGGCCAGCGTCGCCAGCAACGGTGGCAGGCGTAACAGCACCACGCTCAAGCCATTGAGCACGCCCACCGCCAGGCCGCACAGCAGGGTCAGGCCGATCGCCTGCCAGGCCGGCAACCCGGCGTTGTTCAACCGGCTGTAGACCGCGGCACACAATCCCAGGTTGGCCGCCAGCGACAGGTCCAGGCCGCCGGAGACCACATTGGAGCCACCGCCGATCACCACGCACGTGAGCCCGAAGGCGAGCACGCCGAGAATCGCCGACTGGGTGAAGACGTTGACCACATTGGTGATGCTCAGAAAGTTCGGCGCGCTCACGGCAAACACCAGCAGGATCAGCAGGAACGCCAACAGCGCCCCGCGGCGCAATATCGACAGGGCGAGCCGCCGGGACAGGCCGGGCTGTGCTCGGGCAAAGATTTCAGACGATGACATGGGCAGGCTCGCGCGCGGGCAGATGGGCGGTTGATGAGGATTCGCTGGCACCGGTCGCGCAGGCCAGCAGACGGTCGCTGTCGACTGCGCGCGCGTCGAACTCACCGGCCAGGGCGCCGCGGTGCATGACCAGGATGCGGTCGGTGATGCCGATCAATTCCGCCAAGTCCGAGGACAGCACCAGCACTGCCGCACCGCGCTCGGCCAAGCGGCCGATCAACCGGTAGATCTCGACCTTGGCGCCGATATCGATGCCCACCCCCGGCTCGTCGAGCAGGTACAGCGCACAGTCGCGGCTGAGCCATTTGCCCAGCGCGACCTTCTGCTGGTTACCGCCACTGAGTTGCTGCACCGTGGCGTCCCGGCCGGCGGTCTTGATGCCCAGCTCGCTGATCAGCCGGTCGCTTTCCCGGGACTGGGCCGGCCCGTCCAGCAAGCCCCGCCGACTGAAGCGCGCGAGCCCGGCAAGGGTGAGGTTTTCGAGCACCGAGAGCAGCGGCGCAACCCCGTGGCTGCGGCGCTCCTCGGGCACCAATGCGACGCCTTGGCGCACCGCGTCGCGGGCCGAGCGAAAACGCGTCAGGCGCCCGTGCAAGGCCAGGCTGCCTTGATCCGGCTGGATGAGCCCGAACAGGCTTTTGAGCAGTTCCTTGGCCCCGGAACCGACCAGCCCGGTCAAGCCCACTACCTCGCCCCGGCGCACCTGCAAGTCGATATCGCGGTAGGCGCCGCCCGCCCCCAGGCCCTTGAGTTCGAGCAGTACATCACCCGCTGTCACGGTGGGTTTGGGGTACATCTCGGCCACTTCGCGATTGACCATCAACCGAGCGATTTGCGCGGTCGAGGTGGTCCGCGGGTCGACCATCGCCACGGCGCGGCCGTTACGCAACACGGTGACCTCATCGCAGAGGCTTTCGATCTCTTGCAGGTAGTGGGAGATGTACAGGATCGACAGGCCCTGATCGCACAATCGACGAATGATCGCCAGCAGTTGATCGACCTCGCGCTTGACCAGCGACACGCTGGGCTCGTCGAACACCAGGATTTTCGGCTTGGCCAGCAGCGCGCGAGTGATCTGCAGGATCTGCCGCTGGGCGCTGTCCAGCTCTCCCACCAGCGCGCCCGCCGGGAACTCCAGAGCAAAGTACTCGCGCAACAGCCGCGCGGCCTCGCGGTCCTGGCGGCGGCGGTCGATAAACGGCCCGCGCTTGAGTTCATGACCGAAAAACAGCGCCTCGCCGACGGTGAAGCTGGGCGGCAACAGCCGTTCCTGGTGAATGAAATGCACCCCAAGGGCTTCGATCTGGCCGGGGCTCAGTGCGGTGAAGGATTGCCCATCCACGGCCAGCGTGCCGCTGTCGGCACGGTGAATACCGGCCAGCACCTTGATCAGGGTCGACTTGCCCGCACCGTTCTCCCCCACCAGGCCATGCACCGAGCCGCGCTCGACGCGCAGGTCGACACCGTCCAGCGCCTGGGTCGGGCCGAAGCGTTTATGAATGCCCTGCAGGTGCAGCGCCGGGGGTGGCGCGTGACTGTGCGTAGCGTTGTTGCTCATCTCGGGCTCCTTGTGAGGCGGTTGCGCTGTAGTACCAGCGGCCTTCCAGTCGCAAGGGCCATTGCTCACTGATCCCCCCTCAGTTGTTGCACCTGCTGAACGTTCGCCGCCGTGGTCAGCAAGGTCGGCACCTGGGTTTCCTTGGCCAGGTCGTGCTGACCGGCGAGGTAGCGCGCGACGTTCTGCACCGCTGTCTTGCCGATCAGGGCGGGCTGTTGCGCCACCACCGCGCCGATGGGTGAGTGATCGCGCTTGAGCAGATCCAGCACCTCTGGCGTGCCGTCGACGCCGTAGGTCTTGATTTCGCTACGCCCGGCGTCTACCAGCGCTTTGCTGGCCCCCAGCTGGGGAATGTCCCACGCCGACCAGATCGCCGTGACACTGCCTTTGGGGTACTTGTTGAGCAACGCGCTGATCTGGCTGTAGGCGTCCTGCACGGTGTTGGGGATCACATCGCGTAATTCTGGCTGGATGATCTTCAGCTCGGGGTGGTCCTTGAGCGCGAGCTTCAACTGGTCATAGCGAATGGCGCACACCGGCACCCCGTAAAAGCCGTTGAACACCAGAATGTTGCCTTTGCCGCCGCTGTCGGCGATCAGTTGGTCTGCCAACGCCTTGCCCGTGGCGATGTTGTCCGAGGTGGTGTTGTTGAGGCTGTACTGCGAGGGCGCATCGATGGTGAACAGCGGGATGCCGGCCTTGCTGATGCGCTTGAGCCAGGGATCGATCACGCTCAGGGTGCCGAGGGTCTGGATCACCGCATCGGGTTTCTGGGTGACCACGGTTTGCAGCTGCGTCACCAGATTTTTGTCATTGCGACCGGCATCCAGGGTAATCGGCGTACCGCCGAGGCGCTTGACCTCATCGACCTGCGCCTGAAAGGCCTTGATATCGAAGTAGTGACTGGTGCCGGTCATGCTGATAGCGATACGTTTGCCCGCCAGCGATGGCACGCTCGCGTCATCGGCGGCCGAGGCATTCACGCCAACGCTGATGAGCGCCAGCGTCAGTGCCGACCAGACCAGATGCTTGCAGCGCAGGGCGATCCGGTTGCCACGACGGCTGGCGTTGTCCGCCCGCGGCTCCGCTGGGCGGCTAGCAAGCGCAGCACTCATGCTGGCACCGCCTTCGCAGGGCTCACTTGCACCGCTTCGAGTTCGCGCACCAACGGCAGCACGTGCAAGCCGAAATATTCGACCTCTTCCTGAAAGTGCAGGAACGCCGACAGCACCAGGTCAACGCCAACCGCTTTCAGCGCGACGATCCGTTCGGCGATCTGGCGTGGCGTACCGATCAGGTTGGTCTTGAAGCCATCGTTGTACTGCACCAGATCTTCGAAGCTCGACTTGGCCCAGTTGCCCTCGCCTTCGGGGCTGGCCTTGCCGGCCTGCCTGGCGGCATCGCCAAAGGCGTTGACCGCTTCAGGGTCAGCCTTGTCGATGATTTCGGCGAGCACCGCGCGGGCCTCTTGCTCGGTGTCGCGAGCGATGATGAACGCGTTGACGCCGATCTTCACCGAGTGGCCGTTGGCAGCCGCCTTGCCGCGAATGTCTTCGACCTGGGCCTTGATCCCTTCAACGCTGTTGCCGTTGGTGAAGTACCAGTCCGAGACCCGCGCCGCCATGTCCCTGGCCGCCCGCGAACTGCCGCCCTGAAAGATCTCCGGATGGGGCTGTTGCAGTGGCTTGGGGCGCAGGGTGTAGTCATGGAAACGGTAGAAATCACCTTTGAAAGTGAAGTTGTCGGTGGTCCAGACACCTTTGAGTACCCGGATGAATTCCTCGGAACGGCGATAGCGTTCGTCATGCTCCAGCCACGGCTCGCCGATGGCGGTGAACTCGCCCTTGAACCAGCCGCTGACGATATTCACCGCGACCCGCCCGGCGGTGAGTTGATCGATCGTCGCCAACTGCTTGGCCGCAACCGCGGGCGTCCAGGGACCGGGCAGGATGGCGGCGATGACCTTGAGTTTTTCAGTGGCCGCCAGCAGTGCATGGCTGAAGGCGACCGACTCGTGCTGGTACTCGGCGCCGTAGCCGGCGGTGAAGCGAATTTGGGTCAGCGCGTATTCAAAACCGGAGCGTTCGGCGATCTGCGCCAGCTTGCGGTTGTAGTCGATATCCCAGCTCGTGCGCTGCTCGATCTTGCTGACCACCAGCCCGCCGCTGACATTGGGAACCCAGTAGGCGAATTTCACAGGTTGCTGACTCATATTGACCTCTACGCACTGCCGAGGTGGGCGTCACCTCGCTGTAGAAGAGCAATCGCAGTAATCGTGCCAATTGATTTTTACCCTATATATCAATAATTTAGGATATTTTTTAATCCCCCATGAAAACACTGGGCAGTGAACAATCTGCTGAATAACTGTTGCTCCACAAACAATTGGCTGCTTTATACAACGCGTCGATACACACCGTGGTCCCGTCATGGCTATCCCGTTTCGATATTCCCAAAAGCAAGTAAGTTAGATAAAAAAAGCCGTATCCATGCACCTGTTCGGCACGTTCTAATCTCGCCGAATTTTCTGCCGCGGAGTTTGGCTTTGAAACATAAGAATTTTTTGCCCATCGGTCTGGCATTGCTGGTGACCTGCTCGACGGCCTTTGCCGGCGCGACCCTGGACCGAGTCACGCAAAAAGGCGAGCTGACCGAAGTGCTGATGGAAAGCTATCCGCCGTTTTCGTTTCTCAATGAGCAAAACCAACTGGACGGTTTCGATGTCGACGTGGCCAAGGCGGTGGCGGCGCGGTTGGGCGTCAAACTCAAGATCGAAACACCCTCCTGGGACGTCATTGCGGCAGGTCGCTGGGGCGGGCGTTACGACATCTGCATCTGCTCGATGACGCCCAGCAAGGCGCGCGCTGAAGTGTTCGATTTCCCGGTAGCCTACTATCAGTCCCCGGCGGTGGTGGTGGTGAATGCCAAGGACACGGCCATCACCGGCGGCAAGGACTTGTCCGGCAAAAAGGTCGGAGTCATCAGTGCCTCCACCTATGAGGCTTACCTCAACAAGGACCTGGTGATCGAAGGCGCCGAAGACACGCCCATCAGCTACCCCTTCAACAGCGTGCAAGTGGCCCCTTACGACAACGAAACCGTGGCCTTTCAGGACTTGGCGCTGGGCAGCGGCGTGCGGCTGGACGCCATGGTCACCAACCTGATCACCGCCCACGAGCGCATTGCCCAGGACCCGCGGTTCAAGATTGTCGGTGAGCCGCTGTACGCCGAGCCCAATGTGGTCGCCATCGAAAAAGGCGACCCGCAGTGGCATGCGAAGGTGGTCGAGGTGCTCGGCCAACTGAAGGCTGACGGTACGCTGAGCAAGATCTCGCAGAAGTGGATCGGCTCCGATATCAGCCAATGACCGCCTTCGACCCGCATTCTGCACCGACCCGCCGGGCCCCTGAATCGCTGCTGAAGCGCATGTGCGCCCGCATCGGCTTTCGCAGTCGCGTCTACCTGACGTGGGCGGCGTTGCTGGGCCTGTGCATCCTGTTTTTCATGAGCTTCGACCTGAAGTTCTCGATCATCCTCGCCAAGCTGCCGAATCTGGTCGGCGTGCATCTGGGCCCTGACGGATTTCTGCAGGGTGCAGCGTTAACGTTCTTCCTGTGTTTCTGCTCGATCTGGCTGTCGCTGATCCTCGGATTCGTGACCGCCTTGGCGCGGCTCTCGAACAGCGCGGTGGCGTTCGGCATCGCGAGTTTCTACGCGTCGTTCTTTCGCGGCACACCGCTGCTGATCCAGATCCTGCTGATCTACCTGGGCTTGCCGCAACTGGGCATCGTGCCGGGGGCAATCAGTGCGGGGATCGTTGCGCTGTCGTTGAATTACGGTGCGTACCTGAGCGAGATCTTCCGCGCGGGGATCGTCTCGGTCGCCGCCGGCCAGCGCGAAGCGGCAGCGGCGCTGGGCCTCTCACCCACGGCCACCTTCATCCACATCGTGTTGCCGCAAGCCATGCGCACCATTGTGCCGCCGACGACCAGCCAGTTCATTTCGATGCTCAAGGATTCATCGCTGGTGTCGGTGATGGGGGTCTGGGAGGTGATGTTTCTGGCGCAGTCGTATGGCCGTTCTTCGTATCGCTACATCGAAATGCTCACCACTGCTGCGGTCATCTACTGGCTGCTGTCCATCGGGCTCGAGCTGATCCAGCACCGTTTGGAGCGCCACTTCGGCAAGGGTTTCAAAAACCCGCGCTGAACACTTTTCAGGAAATTCCATGTCCGATCCAACACCTCTGTTGTTCGCCCTCTACGAACAGGCCAGCGTGGGCTGCGGTGGCGCCCCCAGCCTGTGGACCCATCCGGCTGACGAACGCCTGGCCATCAACTCCCTGGGCTACTGGACGAATCTGGCACGCATCGCCGACCAGGCGCACCTGGACCTGATGTTCTTTGGCGACGTGCTGGGGTTTTACGACGTGTTCGGCGGCAACGCTGATGCGGCCATGAAGTGGGCCGTCGAGGCACCTGCCAATGATCCGTTGATGATCATTCCAGCCCTGGCCGCCGTCACCGAGCAACTGGCTTTCGGGGTGACGGTCAGCACCAGCTATGAACACCCGTTCAGCCACGCGCGACGCTTCAGCACCCTCGATCACCTGACCAATGGCCGGGTGGGGTGGAACATCGTCACTTCCTATCTGAGCAGCGCGGCGCGCAATTTCGGGCTGGAGGAAATGATCAAGCACGATGATCGCTATGAACGCGCCGAGGAATTCCTCGACGTGGTCTACAAGCTGTGGGAAGGCAGCTGGGCCGATGATGCGGTGGTCGCGGACAAGTCCAGGCCGCTGTATGCGCGGGGTGAGCGGATACGCCCGATCAATCACTCTGGCGCGCACTACCGGGTAGCAGGCCCGCACTTGACCGCGCCTTCGCCGCAGCGCACGCCATTGCTGATCCAGGCCGGCTGGTCGGGCCGCGGCCGCACGTTCGCCGCCAAGCACGCCGAGCTGATCTTCACTGCCAAGTCCAATCCCCACGAGATTCGCCAGGGCCTGGAAGACATCTGGGCGCAAGCGCAGGCGCGCGGTCGCAATGCCGAGGACGTCAAATCCCTGACCGTGCTGCGCATCGTCACCGCTAAAACGGAAATCGAAGCGCAGCGCAAATATGAGGCCCTGCAAAGCAACTATCACCTGCAGGCTCAACTGGTCAGCTACGCCGGTGACACCGGTATCGACATCAGCCGCTACGCCGACAGTGATCCGCTGTCGACACACACCGAAGGCATGACCTCCTATGTGATGCGCCCCGACGGCAGCGGCAAGCCGCTCACTGCGGGGGACGTGAAACAGCGCTTCGCCAACGTCACCCGGGGTACCGATCTGATTCTGGTCGGCACGCCGCAACAGGTGGCCGAGCGCATCGAAGAACACGCGCGTATCAGCGGCACCAGCGGCTACATGCTCAACCCTCTGATCAGCCCCGGCAGCCTCGAAGACTTCAGCGAATGGGTGGTGCCCGAGCTGCAGAAGCGCGGCCTGTATCGCACCGAGCCGCAGCGCGGGACCTTGCGTTCGAGGTTGCGCGGGGATGGTAGAGACCATCTGCCGGATTCGGCGTATGGCGCTTCGTTTCGGTTCAGCGAGTGAAGCAGCCGATATGAGCAAATCTGCGCTGCCATTCGCCGACCGGCGTGAAGCGTAGAACCCAGCGTCACATCTCCACCTGGGTTCCTAACTCGATCACCCGGTTATACGGCAGCTTGAAGTACTTCAGGTTGCTGTTCGCATTCTTGAGCATGAACGCGAACAACCCCTCGCGCCATCGGGCCATCCCCATCCGCTTGGTCGGAACGACCGTCTCGCGGCTCAGGAAATAGGTGGTGCCCATCGGGCTGAAGTCGAGGTCTGGATGATGACACCGACTCAATGCGGCAGGCACGTCGGCTTCCTCCATAAAGCCGAAGTGCAGATTGACCCGGAAGAAACCGTCACCGAAGGATTCGATTTCAATTCGTCGGTCGATCGCTATCCGTGGGCTGTCATGGGAGATAACCGTCAGCAGCACGACGCGTTCATGGAGCACCTGATTGTGCAGCAGGTTATGCAACAGTGCATGAGGCACGGCATCCGACCTGGCCGTGAGAAATACGGCAGTCCCCTGGGCCCGATAGGGAGGCTCGGAACGGATGCTTGCGATAAACAATGGCAACGGTAATGCGCTCTCGTCCAGACGCTCGACCATGATCTTGCGACCGCGCTTCCAGGTCGTCATCAGAATGAACAGCAGAATGCCAGCGATGACCGGGAACGCCCCACCCTGAAGGATCTTTGGCGCGTTGGCGGCGAAGTACAGGCTGTCCACCAACAGAAAGCCGATCAACATGGGAATCGCGATCCACCTGGGTGTCTTCCACAGCAGAAGTACAACTGCAGAGGACAATATCGTGGTGATCAACATAGTCCCCGTCACCGCCACGCCGTAGGCCGCCGCCAGCGCAGTGGATGACTCGAAACCGATCACCAGCAGCACGACGCCGACCATCAGCGCCCAATTGACTGTGCCGATGTAGATCTGCCCCTCCTCCTTGCTGGAAGTGTGCTGAATGAACATGCGCGGTACGTAGCCCAACTGGATGGCCTGACGAGTCAGGGAGAACGCGCCGGAAATAACCGCCTGTGAAGCAATGATGGTTGCCAGGGTAGAGAGTGCAACCAGCGGCAACAGGGCCCATGAGGGTGCCAGTAAATAGAAGGGGTTACGCACAGCGTCAGGATTGCCGAGGATCAAGGCGCCCTGGCCGAAGTAATTGAGCAGCAGACCCGGCAGAACGAGCATGAACCACGCACGCGCAATGGGCTTGCGGCCAAAGTGGCCCATATCGGCGTACAGTGCTTCGGCCCCCGTGAGCGCCAATACCACGGCCCCCAGGATCGCCACGCCAATACCTGGATGGGCGCTGAAGAAGCCCACTGCCCAGATCGGGTTTACCGCCTGAAGGACTTCAGGCCGCTGCGCGATGCCGTGAATACCCAGGCCGCCCAGAACGACAAACCACAGAACCATGATGGGCCCGAAGAAGATGCCGATACGCTCTGTGCCGTGCTTCTGGATAAGAAACAAGCCCACCAGGACGACGACCGAAATGGGGACCACCCACTGCTCGATCCCGTCAAATGCCAACTCAAGGCCTTCAACCGCCGAGAGCACGGAAATGGCTGGCGTAATCATGCTGTCGCCATAGAACAAAGCAGCGCCAAACAGGCCCAACAACACCAGCACCTTGCTCAAGGTCGGATAACCGGCAGCAGCCCGACGCGCCAGTGCAGTCAACGCCATTACGCCACCCTCGCCCTCGTTGTCCGCACGCAGGATAAACAGGACGTACTTGATCGAGACGACCCACAGCAACGACCAGAAGATGAGCGAAAGAACCCCCAGCACCCCATCATGGTTGACTCCAACACCATAATGGCCGGCAAAGACCTCTTTGAGGGTGTAGAGCGGACTGGTGCCGATGTCTCCGTAAACAACACCGATTGCACCCACCAGAAGACCGACTCCGGCTGATTTGCTTTTTGGCTGCTCGATCGTATGGGTCGTCAATTCGCTCACTACCTCGTCCCGAAAAATTCATTCGGGGCATTATTGATGAGGCTTGTTGAGCTTGTCGTAAAGTTTCCGTAAAAATCCGGGCCCTGAACCGCTCAGGCACGCGTCACGCCCGCCTTTACTGCTCACGCAAGCGATAGCCGACACCGGGTTCCGTTATGATGAACCGCGGGGCTGCCGGGTCATCATTGAGCTTGGCGCGAAGATGCCCGATCACGATACGCACGTAATGACTTTTCTCCACATGGGTGGGGCCCCAGATATCGGTCAATAATTGCTGCTGAGTGATGAGCCGCCCGGGGAATCTCGCCAACTGCCAAAGCACCGCGTACTCCTTGCGGGTGAGCTCGACGGGCGCACCGTCCAAGGTAATCTGGCGCGATGCCCGATCAATCCGCAGCGACCCGATGCAGACGGCAGCCTCGGGGGTGTCGGCGGTGACGTTCTGACGGATCAAAGCGCGGACCCGTGCGAGGAATTCCTGGATTCCAAAAGGCTTGGTCACGTAATCATTGGCACCACCGTCCAGGGCCTGAACTTTCTGCGCCTCGCTGGCCCGTACCGAGAGCACGATGATCGGCGCCTCGGACCAGACACGCAGTTCCTTGAGCACCCGTTGACCGTCCATGTCCGGCAATCCAAGGTCAAGCACTATAAGATCAGGTCTGCCCAGTGCGGCCTGGCTCAACCCCTCGCCGCCAGTAGCCGCTTCAAGTACCCGATAGCCTTGCGAGGCCAGGCTGATACGAAGAAATTTACGGATCTGCGGCTCGTCGTCGATGATCAAGAGGGTTGAGTGCTGACTCATCAATCCGCCTCCAACTCGGCATAAGGCTGCGCTGGCAACGGCAGCCACAACGCGATACAGGTGCCCTTCCCGTCGATCCCCTGATCGACCTCCACGCGCCCGCCATGGGCGCCGACCATACCTTGGCAGATCGCCAGGCCCAGCCCCGTGCCCTGTCCGCCTCGATCGCCACGGGCTGCGGTATAGAACATGTCGAAGATCTTCGACCGCTCCTCGTGGGGGATGCCCGGGCCCTCGTCGCTGACGCTGAAGACAATAAACGCCTGATGCACGGCGGCCTCGACTTCGATACGGCCGTTGGGCGGCGAGAATCGCGCGGCGTTCTCGAGTACGTTGACCAAGGCCTGTTCGATCAGCGCGGCATGAACATAGAGCAGGGGGATTTCGCTCGGTACCTGCGCGCGGACCTTCAGACCGGCCAGCACCGTGCGCAGTCGTCCGACGGCACTGCCGACGATATCGGCAGGTGCGACCCAGTCGCGTGCCAGTTTCAAGGCGCCGTGGCCGAGGCGTGTCATGTCCAGCAGGTTCTGGATGTAGCGGTCCAGGCGCTCGGCTTCGTCGCGGGTGCCTTCCAGCAGTTCGACGCGATCGCTCGGGGGGATGAGGTCACCCAGTTCCAACAGGCTATCGATGCTGCCGCGCATGGAGGTCAACGGTGTTCTCAGATCGTGGGACACCGACGCCAGCAGCGCACTGCGCAATTGTTCGGTCTCGCCATGCAAACGGGCGGCCTCCAGGTCGTGAACCAGATTGGCGCGGGCCAGGGCTTGGGCCAAAGGCTGGCTCAGCGCGCCGAGCAGCCTGCGTAATTCGCCGCTCAGCGCGCCCTCGTGGCGCTCAGACACAGCCATCAACGCCAGCACCTGCCCCTCGAGCGATACCGGCCACCACCACCACCGGCCCGCCGGCAAGGTGCCTGTACCTTTACCGGCTGCCTGGTCGTGACGCCCCGCCCACTCGCCTGCCGCGCGCTCTGACTCCGAGAATTGCTCGCTGCCGCCATTTGCCACAGTCCAGGTGTCGCCGGATTTTTCCAGCAGCCAGATCTCCAGCCCCGGCCAACCCTGCAAATGCTGCGACGCGGCATTGAGCACAGCCTGTTGGTCAGTCGAGGCAGCCAAGCTGCGAGACAACTCCAACAGTCGGGCAGTCTGTGCCTGCGCCTCGCGCAAGGCACTGAGTTGACGGCGCTGGCGGGCAGCCAGGTTGCCCGTGAGGGCGGCCATCAGCAGGAAGAACATCAGCGTCAGGACGTCTTCTTCGCGCTGGATGCTCAAAGAAAAGGTCGGCGGTATGAACAGGAAGTCATAGGCCAGAAAGGACAGGACGGCACTCGCCAGCGCCGGCCCGAGGCTGCTTCGCACCGCCACCAGAAGCACCGCGGCCAGAAACACCAGTGAGATGTTGGGCAAGTCCATGACCAGCGACACCCCCCACGCAAAACCGCTGGCCAGCAGCGTGGCGACGAGGGCAATTGAGTAATCAGTCCATCGCCAGCCTTGCAGGGAATGACTGCGGCGCTGCAACGGCGATTCGACGCGGGGCAGCACGTTGATCTCCAGCCCCGAGGGTTCGCGCAGCAATCTGGCGGACAAACCCATGCCGATGATCCGGCGCCGCGATTGACCCACCAGCAGCAAGCTGGCGCGGCGATCGCTGGCGTGCTGGATCAGGGTGCGAGCGACGCCACTGGCGCGCAACACCACCACCTCACCGCCCAGGCGTTCCGCCAATTGCTGGGCCTGATGCAAGCGCTGGCGAGCGTTCTCGTCTTTGACACTGCCGTTGTCGATATGCACCACGGACCAGGGCAGATGACGGTTCTGCGCGATGCGGCTGGCATGGCGCACCAGTCGTTCGCACTGATCATCGCTGTCGATGCAGACCAACAACCGGCCGCGCACCGTGGGAGCATCCTGACCCAGGCGGCGGTAGCCCTGCGCCAGGTCGGCATCGACCTGAGCGGCTGCCGTTTGCATCGCCAACTCGCGCAGCGCGTTGAGGTTGGTCTGGCTGAAAAACGCATCGATGGCCGCGCGCGCCTGCTCTGGCACATAGACCTTGCCGTCACGCAGGCGCTCTAGCAGCTCGCGCGGCGGCAGATCGATAAGGAGCAGCTCGTACGCCTCCTGCAAGACCCAATCGGGGACCGTCTCGCGAACCTGCACGCCAGTGATACCGCGCACCTGGTCGTTGAGGCTTTCCAGGTGCTGGACGTTGACGGTGGTGTAGACATCGATATCGGCCGCCAGCAACTCTTGCACATCTTGCCAACGCTTGGCGTGCCGGCTGCCGGGCGCGTTGCTGTGGGCCAGTTCGTCCACCAGCACCAACTGCGGCTTGGCTTTGAGCAGCCCGTCGAGGTCCATTTCCTCCAGCGCTACCTCGCGGTACAGGCTGCGCAACATGGGCTGTTGGGGTAACCCGACCAGCAAGGCCTCGGTTTCAGCCCGGCCATGGGTTTCGACGACACCGGCCAGCAGCCTGACGCCTTGGCGCTGCTGGGTATGGGCCGCCTGCAGCATGGCGTAGGTCTTGCCCACCCCCGGCGCAGCGCCGAGGAACACCTTGAGGCGGCCCCGGCCGCTACGGGGCAAGGCTGCCAGCAAGGCATCGGCGCGGCCGGAGTCACTCATCAGGATTGCTCGCTATCATCGGGTGGCTGTGGGCAGGTGTTCCAGTGTGGCATTCAACGCTAACACGTTGACCACCGGCGGGCCCACCAGTGAAGTGTCGGTATGGGCGGCGATCAAGTCTTGCAGGGACTGCGCAGAGACGTGACGGGCCGCCGCCACCCGCGCCACCTGGTAAGAAACGGCAGCTGGCGAAAGATGCGGATCAAGGCCGCTGCCCGAGGTGGTCAGCAGCGCCAGGGGTACCGGCCCCTGCCCGTCCACATAAAGCTTGGCGGCATCGTCCTTGATGCGTGTGGCCAGCGCCGGATTGCTCGGCGCCAGGTTGCTGGCACCGCTGGCGACGGTGGCGAAGGCCCCCGCCGAGGGGCGCGGATGGAACCACTCATCGCCGCTGAAATCCTGTGCGATCAAGGACGAACCGCGTACTTTGCCAGCGCCGTCGCGTACCAGGCTGCCGTTGGCCTGGTCGGCGAAGGCCACTTGGGCGATACCCGTGACGACCAGTGGATAGGCCGCGCCCGTGATCAGGGTCATCAGAACCACCAGACTCACGGCCGGACGAATTAAATTGCTCATGTTCGAAACTCCAGTCAGGTTCATACCAAATGCAACGCGGTCAGCAGTACATCGATGGCCTTGATGCCGACAAAGGGCACGATCAGACCGCCGACGCCGTAGATCAGCAAGTTGCGGCGCAACAAGTGGGCAGCGCTGGCCGCCTTGACGCGCACGCCACGCAAGGCCAACGGGATCAAGACCACGATGATCAAGGCGTTGAACACGATGGCCGAGAGAATCGCGCTCTGCGGGCTGGTGAGGCCCATGACGTTAAGCACGCCGAGCTGCGGATAGATCGCGGCGAACAGCGCCGGCAGAATGGCGAAGTACTTGGCCACGTCGTTGGCGATAGAAAAAGTCGTCAGCGCGCCGCGGGTCACCAACAGTTCCTTGCCGATACGCACCACGTCCAGCAGCTTGGTCGGGTCGCTGTCCAGATCGACCATGTTGGCCGCTTCACGCGCCGCCTGTGTACCGTCGTTCATGGCCATGCCGACGTCGGCCTGAGCCAGCGCCGGGGCATCGTTGGCACCGTCGCCGCACATGGCCACCAAGCGGCCGTCTTCCTGTTCCTGACGAATGCGGGCGAGTTTTTTCTCCGGCGTGGCTTCGGCGATCACATCGTCAACGCCGGCTTCAGCAGCGATCGCGGCGGCGGTCAGCGGGTTGTCGCCGGTCACCATCACGGTACGAATACCCAACTGACGCAGCTCTTCGAAACGCTCACGGATACCGGGCTTGACCACGTCCTTGAGGTGGATGGCACCCAGCAGGCGCTTGTCGCGGCAGACCAGCAGTGGCGTACCGCCGCTTTGCGCGATCTTGTCGATCTCGCGGGCCAATACGGCGGGCAAGTCAAGACGCTGCATGTCGACGAACTTGAGCAACGAGTCCACGGCGCCTTTGCGGTAGATATGAGCGCCGTAGTCGACGCCCGACAAGCGGGTTTCGGCACTGAAGGCGACCGGGACCAACTCGGTGGTGGCCGGTTCGTTGATCTTGTGCAGCGTGCGCAAGAACTCGACGATCGATTTGCCCTCGGCGGTGTCATCGGCAAGCGACGCCAGCAGCGCGCCCTCGGCCAGTTCCAGAGCCGTCACACCGGGGGCGGCGTACAGCGCGCTGCAGCGGCGGTTACCGAAGGTGATGGTGCCAGTCTTGTCGAGCAGCAGCACGTGCACGTCACCGGCGGCCTCGACCGCACGGCCGGACTTGGCGATCACGTTCAGGCGCACCAGACGATCCATACCGGCGATACCGATCGCCGAGAGCAAGCCGCCAATAGTGGTGGGAATCAGCGTCACCAGCAAGGCCACCAGGAACACCAGCGGCAGGCTGCCACCCGAAAAGTGTGCAAAGGGTTGCAGGGTGACGACGACCAGCAGGAAGATCAGCGTCAGACCAATCAGCAGTATGTCCAGCGCGACCTCGTTGGGGGTCTTCTGCCGTTTGGCGCCTTCCACCAGCGCGATCATACGGTCCAGAGTGGACTCGCCCGGATCAGCGGTGATTCTGATGATCAGCCAGTCCGACACGACCTGCGTATTGCCGGTGACCGCAGAGCGATCACCGCCGGATTCACGAATGACCGGTGCGGATTCGCCAGTGATGGCCGCTTCGTTGACCGCGGCAATACCTAGGATCACCTCGCCATCGCCGGGGATCATCTGCCCGGCTTGCACGCGCACCACGTCGCCTTTGCGCAAGCTGCCGGCCGGCACCGTTTCGTAGATATCACCGGACGTGCGCCGGCGTGCTTCAAGCCCCTGGCTGCCGGCCTTGAGGCTGTCCGCACGGGCCTTGCCACGGCCTTCGGCCAAGGCCTCGGCAAAGTTGGCGAACAGCACGGTGAACCACAGCCAGACGGCGATTTGCACCGCGATGAATGTCGGTACCGTCGGGTCGGGTATCGCGCACAGCGCCGTTGTCAGGATCGCTGTCAATTCGACTACGAGCATCACGGGCGAGCGCTTGAGTTCGCGGGGGTTCAGCTTCACGAATGCCTGCACCAGGGCGGGACGCCACAGGGCCGACATCGTCGTCTTGACCGGTTGTTGAACAGCGGGTGTAGCAACAGGAATAGTCATGATCGTCCAGGCCTCAGAAACCCATACTCAATTGTTCAGCGATCGGCCCCAGGGCCAGCGTCGGCAAGAACGTCAGGCCGCCCACCAGCAGGATGGTCACGGTCAACAGCGCCACGAACAGCGGGCCATGGGTGGGAAAGGTGTTGCCGTTGACCGGTGCGGTCTTCTTCATCGCCAGGCTGCCGGCCAAGGCCAGTACTGGCAGGATGTAGCCAAAGCGTCCGATCAGCATGGCCAGCGACAGCATCAGGTTGTGGAACGGCGTGTTGGCACTGAAGCCACCGAACGCCGAGCCGTTGTTGGCGCCCGCCGAGGTGTAGGCGTACAGCAATTGGCTGAAACCATGGGGCCCAGGGTTACTGACCGCCCCGGCAGGACCGGGCAGCGCCGAGGCGATGGCGCCCAGTACCAGCACGGCGACCGGCATCACCAGCAATGTCGCCACGAGCAATTTGACTTCCCGGGCCTGCAGCTTCTTGCCCAGATATTCGGGGGTGCGACCGATCATCAAGCCGGCCAGGAAGACCGCGATGAGCACGTTCAGCAGCATGCCGTAGAGCCCCGCACCGACGCCGCCGAACACCACTTCGCCGAGCATCATGTTGACCATGGCTACCATGCCGCTGAGCGGATTGAGGCTGTCATGCATGGCGTTGACCGAGCCATTGGAGGCCGCCGTGGTGGTCACTGACCACAGCACGCTAGCGGTCGTGCCGAAGCGGCTTTCCTTGCCTTCGAGGGGCGCCGTCTGCTCGACCATCGGCAGATTGAGTGTCGGGTTGGGCTGATACTCGGCGTACAAGGAAACCGCGCCACCGATCAGGAACAACGTCAGCATGCAAGCCATGATCGCCCGGCTCTGACGCAGATCCTTCACGTAGTGGCCAAAGGTGAACACCAGCGCGGCCGGAATCAGAATGATCGACACCAGTTCGAACAGGTTGCTAAGGGCCGTGGGGTTTTCGAACGGATGCGCCGAGTTGACACCGAAGAAGCCGCCACCGTTGGTGCCCAACTGCTTGATAGCGATCTGACTAGCCGCCGGCCCGAGAGGAATGACCTGGTCGGCGCCCTGCAAGGTCAGGCCACTGACATAATGAGTGAAGGTTTGCGGTACTCCCTGCCATACCAGAAACAGCGCGAGTATCAGGCACAGCGGCAGCAGGCCGTAGAGCGTGGCACGGGTCATGTCGACCCAGAAGTTGCCGATCGAGTTGGCCGAGCGACGACCAATACCGCGACACAGCGCGACCAGCACGGCGATACCGGTGGCAGCGCTGACGAAGTTCTGCACGGTCAAGCCGACCATCTGGCTCAGGTACGACAGCGACGCTTCACCGCTGTACGACTGCCAGTTGGTGTTGGTCATGAAACTGATGGCGGTGTTGAACGCCAGCGTCCACTCCATGCCGGGAAAGTGCTGGTCGTTGAGCGGCAGAGCGCCCTGAAACATCAGCATCAACCAGAGCAGCACGAAGCCGGCCAGGTTGAACGCCAACAGTGCCAGGGTGTAGTGCTGCCAGCTTTGATCAGCCTTCGCGTCAACCCCGGACAACCGATAGCACGCGCGCTCTATGGGCGACAGTACCGGCGTCAGAAACGTCCGCTGGCCCTCCATCACCTTGTAATAGAAACGCCCCAGAAACGGCGCGGGCACCAGCACCAACAACAAGAACGCGATAATCAAACCATAGTCATAGCTGTGCATGGCTTACCCCTTGTCCGCGAGCAACAGCGCGACGAGAAGGTAGGCAAACAGCCCTATGGCGAGCAGAAGTGAGATCCCATCCAGAACGTTCATTACCAAAATCTCCAAGGTACGGTGTAGGCCGCGTGATGGAGATTTTCCCGGTGATGGCCGTAAAGTCTCTAGATGGCAGAAGCAGCGGATGCATAAAGAATGCGTAATTTTTTGCCGGCAGACGAAGGTGGGCGCCGCGCTATCGACGGGCTGACTAGCGCGCACACCGCGCCATGCGAGTCAGGAACCACACCATCCCAGCGCCCATCACAAGCATGGCCAGCAGCAGCAATGGGTAGGCAATCCACCACGGGATGGCGGCGGTCATCATGCTGAACTCGGACATGCCCCCGACGCTGGCGATCAGGTTCAGTGGCAGGAATACCACCGTGATCAAGGTCAGCTTGCGCAGCATGTCATTCATGGTGTTATTCGCCAGATTACCCCGAGCATCCATCAGACCCGCGAAGACCGTCGAGTAAATCTCGGCCTGTTTGTAGCACTGGGTATTTTCAATGATGAGGTCGTCGATCAGCCCTATGACCTCTGCACCGTAGTGGTTTTTCTCGGCGTGGTTGCGCAGCCTGGAGAGCACCGTGCCGTTGCTGTGAATGGCGTTGATGTAGTAAATCAAGCTTTCGCTGAGATTGAACATCTGCACGAGGTGATGGTTTTGCATCGAGCTGTTGAATCGCTGCTGCAGTTCGCGGGCGACCATCTTGATCACCTTGAGGTGCCCCAGATAGTGATGCACGTTGCCAAACAGCATATCGAGCAAGACGTCCAGCGGTGTCAGCAAAGGATGGCGCTCACCCAGCCCGTGCATCTGTGAATCGTCCGGGGCAATCAGTACCAGGCGCTCGTCACTGAGCAACAGGCCAAAGGAAGAGACCGAAAACGAGAAGCTGTCACCACCCGAGTAATTTTCCGGACGCTTCCAAATCAGAAAGAGGCTATCGGGATGGAACTCGATCCGCGAGACCTCATCGGGATCGAGCGCCGAAGCCAACCCGTGTTCGTCGATGTGAAATCGTTTTTTCAGCTGCTCGCATTCTTCGGGATCAGGATCGATGAACAGCAGCACTTCACTGTTGATGTCGTCGACAGGCTGCAAGCCTCGCTGGGTGAGGCGGTAACTGTTGATCATGACGTCCCCCGGGCCTTGCCGGCGTTTACTACCAGTTCATACCGCGTCGCTTCAGTTCCAGGCGCCGGACGAACTCTTCCAGCACCACGGTGTAAAGACCATCCTTCAAATGAGCGTCCTCGATACCTGCGTCAAGATTGGGATTATCGTTGACTTCAATCACCACGACGTTGTCGCCGGCTTGCTTGAGGTCCACTCCATAAAGACCATCACCGATCAAGTTGGCAGTTTTGACCGCCAGATCCACTACCGTCGCGGGGACATCTTCGATCGCCAAGGTTCGGCATTCACCAATCACATCTGCGCCTTTTGCCTTGTGATTGAAAATCTGCCAGTGCCCCTTGGACATAAAATATTGGCAGGCAAATATAGGCTGGCGGTTCAATACCCCGATTCGCCAGTCGTATTCCGTGTAAAGATACTCCTGCGCCAGCAGCAGCACGGAGTGCTCAAACAACTCTGCAGTTGCCTCGAGCAACTCTTGCTGATTCTGCACTTTGATCACCCCGCGAGAAAAGCAGCCGTCGGGGATCTTCAACACCAGAGGAAAGCCTAATCGCTGCCCCACCTGCTGCACTTCCCGAAGATTATCCTTGTAAAGAATTTCACTGGCCGGCATCGCCAACTGGTGGCTGCGCATCAAGTCGGTGAGGTACACCTTATTGGTACATCGCAGGATAGACGTCGGGTCATCCATGACCACTAGCCCTTCGCTTTCCGCCTTTTTGGCAAATCGATACGTATGATCATCGACGCTGGTGGTTTCGCGAATGAGCAAGGCGTCATATTCGGCCAGGCGTGAATAGTCTTTACGTTCGATCAACTCGACATCAATCCCCATACCTTGGCCAACGCGAATGAAGTTCTCCAGCGCTTTGGCGTTAGAAGGCGCTAATGCTTCGCTGGGGTTGTGCAAGATTGCCAGGTCATAGCGCGCGAGGCGTTTGGAGCGTGGCTGACGCCAGAGTCGCCGGCTGAAGCCATCCAGCGCGGTAGCAAACTGGCCGGCCTGGTCTTCCCGAAGCTTGTGCATGGCGCCAGGCTTGATACCGGCAATCTGCCAGGTATTAGATTTCCGAAACTCGACCAGCAATATCGGGCAGGGAAACGCTTCAAACAGCTGACGTGCAATATCCTGCAACGGTTCCATATCCGTGCGACCGAAATAAAGGCTGAGAGTAAAACCTTCGGTACCCCGATAGGCATGCTCACCCAGAACTTTTTCGATGCTTTTTTCCAGATCGTCGAGGGCGAGACCATATAACGATTTACGCGCCAGTTCACTGATGGTTTTTACCGAAGGAATAACTTTATGGCCACGCGCCTCGGCCAGCAACGAGCAGTAGTAACCATGGCCAAGGTATTTAAAACTTCTGCACAGATTGATGACCTGCACGCGCTTGCCGGGCTGTTTATTACACGGCCGCTCGAGATATTCCTTAGCGGTCACCAAGTCTTCGCTAGGAAAATATTTAGCCCAATCCTCCCTGCGCTCAACGATAATGATCAGCTGACTTTGCCCTTTGCGCTCGGTTTCGACCGACACCTTAGTCAGACTTGCCGAACGTGCAGCTTCACTCGATACTTCGCGCCAACCAACCTGTGCCGATGTCATTTCTCTTTGACCTGATGAGGAACACGTGCATTACTATTAATCACGAACCCCTGAAAAAGTCTCGTTTCATTACGAAAGTTTTACGGCGTCTAACATGAACTTTATATTCCGCACCGCTACGTCTCAGGACCTTCCCGCATTGCTCTCGCTGGAAGAACAGTGTTTTACACTAGACCGCATGACACTTCGCAGTTTTCAGTGGATGTTGAGCCGTGCCAACGCCAGCCTGATCGTCGCCGAGGCGCAAGATCAATTGATGGGTTATGCCCTGCTGCTGTTCCACCGCGGGACGTCACTGGCCAGGCTTTATTCCATTGCGATATCACCGCTCAGCCGCGGCCAGGGGCTGGGCATGCGCCTGCTTCAACAAGCCGAAGACAACGCCCGAGCGCATGACTGCGCCTATGTGCGGCTTGAGGTTCGTGCGGACAACACCGTCGCTATCAGGCTTTACGAGAAGACCGGGTATCGGCCATTTGCAGTGGTCAGCGATTATTACGAGGACCATAGCGAAGCCCTCCGATTCGAGAAACGCATCATTCAACGACCGGAGGGTAAAGTCCGGCAGGTGCCCTATTACCAACAGACCACCGAGTTCACCTGTGGCCCGGCATGCTTGCTGATGGCCATGGCTGCATTGGCGCGTGGGCGCCCGATGGCTCGACGCGAAGAAGTCCAACTTTGGCGAGAAGCCACGACGGTGTTCATGACATCGGGCCACGGCGGTTGCAGCCCGCAAGGTCTCGCTCTAGCGGCCTGGCGCCGGGGTTTCAAAGTCCGCCTGCAGGTCAGCATCGACGGTCCCTTGTTCCTCAACGGCGTGCGCAGCGAGGAGAAAAAAGAAGTCATGCGTTTGGTCCATCAGGAATTTTGCAGCCAATTGCAGGAGAGCACGGTGCATCAGGTGCGCAGCAGTCAGCTCGACATACACAGCCTTCTGGCAAACGGCGGTCAACCTCTGGTGTTGATCAGCAATTACCGGCTGACGCGCACAAAAGCGCCACACTGGGTGTTGGTGACCGGTTGCGATGAAGACTTCATCTACCTCCACGATCCCGACATCGACCATAGCCGCCATCGTGAGGCAATGGACTGCCAGTACTTGCCCGTGAGCCATGAGGAGTTTCAACGCATGAGCCTGTTCGGCGGCAGCAAACTGCGCGCTTCGGTGACCTTGTTCACGCCGTAGTAGCAGCGATGGAACTGCTGTACGGGCTCAAGAGCTCAGACAGGCCAGTTCCAGCGCGAGGTGCGCGACGGCATCACTTTTGCGATACGTGACAGTGGGCAAACCAAGGAGTCACACGGCGCGCGGCCCCTGGCGATCGTCGAGTGCGTGAAAGAATCCGCGGCCATGATCTGCCTGTCCATGTGTTCTAGGTGACACTCCAGGTTTGCGTCACCCCGTCGAACGGCACCCGGCGAGTCATGTTCATCGAGTTCAAAGCACAGAGATGGCTGAAATAGTGCTGCCCTTCGCTCGTTATCACAATCTGATCAACACCGGCAGCGCCGGTTTCGATCCGCACGTATTTACAGACCATCAGCACTTTCAGTTGGGGTATGTCTGCCTCGGGGATTCGCCGCCAGTCCCCGGATGCAATCTGCGTGAGCAAAAAATGGTGTTTGTGATCGTACGCATTCATCTGGGTTACCACTCAAGGAATGATGGGAAAATCCGACTGCCTGACTCAGTGGCTCACCCACGGCGCACTATTTATCCGGCAGCGCGCCTTGTGCCAGCAGCGCTTCAGCCAGTTCCATGTCCGATGCCTGCAACCCGGGATTGTCTTTTCTCACTTTCTCGACGGTCGCTTCGAAGTAGGCGCCTCGAATTTCGCCATCGCTGGCGACAAAGCTGATCGCGTCATCTTGTATAGCGATCACTCGCTTGTGATCACTCGACGATAGATAAGAAGAGCCCAGGGTGGCGCCTGACGTGAGCAAGCTTCTCAATGGCCCATCTGCCATTGCAGTGCCAAAGGGCAGGATTAAGCAGATGCTTGCGACAGCAATCTTGATTCGCATGACGAGACTCCTGAGAAGGGGTAGCCCCCAAAACAGTACCGTACCGTACAGTTCACTTCAAAGCAATGCAGATTTTTTTCAGCCATGGGCAACACATGCGCCGTGCAGAAACATCTCTACCGCCGCCTCCGCCATCACCTTGATCTGGTGCAGCGTCAAAGGCTCTGGTGCTAACTGGTACAGGCGGCTGTCGCACTCCCCAGTGGTCAGGGAGAGCAATTGCGAAGCTCGCAGAACCGGGTCGGATTCGCGCAGCAAGCCTCGCTCCATGGCAGATCGAAGGACTCGGGATAGCGCATCGACACATTGCTGAGGCCCGGACTCGTGGAAAATCTTGCCCACTTCAGATCTGCCGGATTCCCCGACTACCATTCGATAGACCGCCAGCGCGGTAGTATCGTTGATCAGCACGGTCAGCACGCTCTCAGCGAATTGCAGCAGCATGTTCCGAAGCTTGGCGTGGTCATCGGCTGGTGACTGGAGCGTCTTGACGGCATTAGCCAGGTGGGACATGGCGTACTGTTCGACAACCGCCGTGAACAGCGTCTCTTTGGAAGGGAAATAACCGTAAAGCGTCGCCTTTGACCCGCCTGCGCGGCGGCTGACCTCATTCATCGAGGCGCCTTCGTAGCCCATTTCCAGAAATACGCTGGCGGCTGCCTCGACGATGGCCGCTTTGCGTGACTCGGTTCGCACCTTCATTCATGACCCCGCTGAAACATCGTACCGACGAAAAAACTTGACACCCGTGCTCAACGACTCAAATATGTACCGTACCGTACGGTTTAGATAAGCTCGCTTCGGGATTATAGATGACACGTCCTCGCCTCCGGCGTATTTGCAGCCTTTCATGCTCAGCGGCATGCGCCTGCGACGTCGGCAAAGGCCGCTCTCGGGAGCAATCATGAATAGTTTCTTTTTTTACTTCTTGGGGCTCTTGACGTTTTACCTCGCCATGAGCGGATGGCCTGGTGGACGCTGAACGCGTCATCCGCATGACCTACTTATTGAACGGAGCAAGCTGATGAAAACTCATTCGACCAACATGCTTGGCGCTTGCCGTGCGGCGATGTCGTGGCGGACCTCTGGAACCAACAGGGCACTGTCGGAAGATAATCTGCTTTGGGCGCCGCTCTGTATCAACAAGGGTAATGATGCTTCAAGAATCCCGTTCATTTATCGTCAACCACTTGATTGGACTCGGTACACGGCCGCCATTTTGAATTCGGTGGTCAGTACAGAAAACCCCGACGATGCGTTCCCGGACCTTATGCCCTCTGAAGAGGAATACTTGCGAGCACAGCTGATGGAACAGTTCAGCAAGGGTGTCGCCAAGCGGTTCCAGATCGTCAGCTCCAATACGCCAAACGCAGTCAGAATCAGGTTGTCGCTGGTAGAGGCCAAATCCAACATACCCGTTTTATCGACACTCTTTCGTCTCGATCCCTTGGGGGGTGCAATCAACCTTTACCGGGCCTGGCGAGGTGACGAGGGCGTACTCTTGGGCTCGATCACTTACTGGGTGGAAGTACACGACGCGTTGACCGGGAATCTGCTGCTGGCGTATGTCGGAAGGGGCTTCCCCCACCCTTTCGACATAATGGCTTCGTTGGGCAAACTGACTGCTGCCGAACGCGGCACCGCGCGAGCGCCGCAGGACTTCCTGCGAATCATTGAACATAAGGGCTGATCGTTGCGATCAGTACCGTTACGTATGTGTTTTGCCAGCGACCTATCATGACCCCGGGCCAGATCCATCACGCCATCGCCGTGGCCGAAACCGCGTCGATCTTCGCGGCGGCCCCTGCAGTGTTGATTTCCCAGTCGAGCCCGACCCTGGCCATCCAGCAATTGCAGGAAGAGATCGGCGTCAGGCTGATCAATCTGCATTGCAGGCGAATATCATGCGAACACACCCTGCGTCACAGCGAAGACGATCTATCGATGTGAAACTCGTGCCATTCGCGCGTGCGGATGAAACACCTTCGCCAGCCGGGGATGCCACGCATTGAAAGCCAGCTCACAAGGCGTGACGTTCAATCCCATTCGACACCCGCAAAATATCCGCCATCACCGCCATGGCGATCTCCGCCGGTGTCTTGCTGCCCAAGCGCAAGCCGATGGGTGCATGAATGCGTCGCAAGGTCGCCTCATCCAGCCCGCCAATACGCGCCAGACGTTCGAAGCGCTTGCTGCTGGTGCGTTGCGAGCCCATGGCGCCGATGTAGAACGCTGGCGTGCGCACCGCCTCGAGCAAGGTGAGGTCGTCCAGGCGCGGATCGTGGGTCAAGGCCACGACAGCGGTGGAGGCATGGCAGCCACCGTTGGCGATGTACACCGCCGGCAACACCTCCAGCACCTCCACGCCCGGCAGCGAGAACGCGCTGGTGACCTCCTTGCGGGGGTCGCACACGATCACCTCGTAACCCAGCGACAGCGCGAAGCTGGCACAGAATTGCGCGACCGGTGACAGCCCAGCGAGCAATAGCCGCTGTACCGCGCCAATACGTATCGCGACCTGCTCGGTATCCACTTCGACCTTGGCCGCCGCCATGCTCCCGGGCGTGATGCTGCGTTGCTCGGTGCCCAGCAACACCCGACGGACGATCAGTGAAGAGCCGGCAAACGCGCTTTCGATAGCGTGCAGATGTGCCTCAGATTCAGGAGTCGGCGCCAGATGCTCGACAAGCACATCCAGCACGCCACCGCAGGGCAATGCCCGGGTCGGCGCCAAGCCACCCTCCCCGTAGCGCACTACTTGGCTGACGGGCGGGAAGAAACCCTCGCCCACGCGCTCGAGAAAATCATCCTCGACACAGCCGCCCGACAGCGAGCCGCAATGCTCGCCGCTGCCCAGACACACCAACATCGCACCCGGCCCGCGCGGCGCCGAGCCGAAGGTAGTGATGACGGTGCAGAGCCAGATCGGCCGTCCCTCGGCGATCCAGGCTCTGGCCTGCTGAATCACTTGAAGATCAAGCTGTTTCATTACCTCAAACCCTCAAGTCAACATCAGGCCGAACCCTGACCGTACTCAGTGCAGCCCCAGCTCGCGGCTCTTGGCAACATCTTGCGGCGTGATACGCGCCCCCGACTGGCCAAAGCGGTTGAGCAAGTAGGTACTGACCGCTGCCAGCTCCTCGTTGCTGTAGCCCTTGGCGAAATCCGGCATGCGTTGATCACTGCGCACCGCATCGTTGTGGCCAGCCAGCAGCACCCCGATCAGATTACTGCCCTCGGGGTCGTTCATAGTCTTGAGTCCTGAGAGTGTCGCGATCGGGCTATTGTTCCCCTGCCCGTCTGCGCGGTGACACGCCGCACAGGCATCGTTGAACACCTTCAAGCCCAGGCCATCTCCCGCCACAGGTGCAGGGTCGCGTACTTCAAGGCTTGGCCGGGGCACGCCGGTGGCGCGCGCCGGGGTACTTTTCAGGTACACCGCCATCGCCAGCTGATCCTCGGGGGTGAGGTAGCGCAGGCTGTGCTCGATCACGTCGCTCATCGGCCCACCCGCCATGCCGAAGCCAGGTGCCTGGCCGGTGGCGAAGTACTTGACCAGGGTTTCCTGCGGCCAGGCGCCGATGCCGTACTGGGCATCGGAGCTGATGTTGTAGGCGCGCCAATTGCCCAGCAGGGTGCCGGCCAACGACTCGCTCTGCTTGACCGCCTGGGCGAAGTTGCGTGGCGAGTGGCATTCGCCGCAGTGGCCCGGCCCCTCGACCAGATAGGCGCCACGGTTCCACTGGGCAGACTGCTGCGGGTCGGCAACGAAGGGTTTGTTGTCGAGGAACACGGTGTTCCAGAACCACATGCCCCAGCGCTGATTGAAGGGGAACGAAATATCGTTTTCCTTCGGCGCCTGTTTGACCGGTGGCAGGCTGAACAGATAGCCCTTGATGGCCAGAATCTCGTCGCGCGGCATCTTGCTATAGGAGGTGTACGGGAACGCCGGGTAGTAGTGCTTGCCGTCCTTGCCCACGCCACGCTGCACGGCGCTGACGAAATCGTCGTCGCTCCATTTGCCGATACCGGTGTCCGGGTCGGCGGTGATGTTGGGCGAATACAGCGTGCCGAACGGCAGCTTGAACGCCAGGCCACCGGCGAAGGGCTTGCCACCAACCGTGGTGTGGCAGGCGACACAGTCGGCGGCGCGGGTCAGGTACTCGCCTTTGCTCATGGTGCTGCTGTCGTCGGCCTGGGCGGTGTGCCACAGGCTGGCGCCGAACAGCGCCAAGGCGATCTGGTAAGCCTTCATGCCATCGCTCCTTGTACGGTGAAGTAGCCAGAACGGCTCAATGGCAGGCGCCGCACCCGCGCGTGCGAGGCAGCGTGCAAGGCGTTGACCAGCGCGGCCGCGATCGGCACTGCGCCGGTTTCACCGACTCCTCCCGGGTTTTCGAGGCTATTGATCACGTGCACCTCCACCGGCGGCGCATCACTCATGCGGATCTGCCGGTAGTGGTGGAAGTTGTTTTGCATGACCTGGCCTTTTTCGATGAGCACCTCGTTGAACAGCGCCGCCGACAGGCCGAACAAGGTGCCGCCCTCGATTTGCGAGTGCACCGAGGTCGGGTTGGTGACGAAACCGCAGTCGATCACCGACACCAGCCGATTGATGCGCAAGCCACGCTCGCCGTGCATTTGCAGTTCAACCACGGTAGCGATGTAGCTGCCGAACACGTTGGCCACCGAGACGCCACGGCCGGTACCGGCAGGCAGCGGTTGATCCCAGCCCGCTTTCTCGGCCGCCAGTTTGAGCACCGCCTGGGCGCGCGGCTGGGCCTGCAGCAAATCCATACGGTAAGCGACGGGATCGACATTGGCGTTGTGCGCCAGCTCGTCGATAAAACTTTCCAGCGCATAGGTCGCGCGCAGCGGACCTACCCCGCGCCACCAGGAGACCGGGATGACCTTGGGCTCTTCACGCACGTAACGCACCTGCAAGTGCTTGAGGGCGTAGATCGGCTCGATGGAGGTTTCGACCGCATCGGCATCGATGCCGTTGTCCGGCAGCTTGCCGATGAATTGCGCGATCACCGAGGCGCCGGCGATCCGATGATCCCAGCCGACCGGTCGCAGATTGTCATCGAGCGCGGCGTTGAGGCGGTCGACGTAGTGCGGCCGGTAGCGGTCGTGGGTCATGTCCTCTTCACGGCTCCAGATCAGCTTGATCGGGTAGTCCACCTGCCGGGCGATGTCGACCGCCTGGAAGATGAAGTCCGACTCCAGGCGTCGTCCGAAGGCGCCACCGATGAGCTGGTTGTGAATGATCACCTGTTCGGCCTTGAGGCCGCTGATCTTGGCGGCCCCCGCCTGGGCGAACATCGGCGCCTGGGTGCCGACCCACAGTTCGCAGGCATCGCTGCGCACATGGGCGACGCAGGTCATCGGCTCCAGCGGCGAATGGGACAGGAACGGCTGCTCGTAGACCGCTTCGAACTGACTCTTGGCGTTGCCCAGCGCCGCAACGATGTCGCCTTCGTGCTTGGCCACCACGCCGTCGCCGGAACTGGCCGCCAGCAGCGCTTTGTCCAATTGCAGCGAGTCGCCCATGGCGTGTTCACCCAGGTCCCACTCGATGCGCAGCGCCTTGAGGCCCTGCTGGCAGGCCCAGAAATTGCTGGCAGTGACTGCCACCGCATTGGCCAGCTTGATCACGTCGCGCACACCCGGCACCTGCCGCGCCGCGCCTTCGTCGACGCTGCGCAAGGTGCCGCCATAGACCGGGCAGGTCAGCGACGAGGCAATCAGCATGCCGGGGACCTGCAAATCGATGGTGAAGCGCGCCTTGCCGTTGACTTTGTCCGGTGTATCGAGGCGCGGCGTCGGCTTGCCGAGCAGTTTGAAGTCTTCGATACGCTTGAGCGGCACCTCGGTCGGCAGCGGCAGCGCGGCGGCCGCGTCGACCAGCGAACCATAATCGGCTTTCTGCCCAGCTGGACCCAAGACCATGCCGCGCTCGGCATGGCATTGACTGGGGGCCACGTTCCAGCGAATCGCTGCGGCCTGAATCAGCACTGTCCGCGCGCTGGCACCCGCCTTGCGCAGCGGCTCCCAGGTAAAGCGGGTCGAAGACGAACCACCGGTGGCCTGGAATTGCAGCAGCGAATCGATATACAGCGCGCTGGGCGGTGCCTCCTCGATGCTGACTTGATCCATACCGACTTCCAGCTCTTCGGCGACCATCATCGCGATGCCCGTCTGCACACCCTGACCCATCTCGATCTTGGGTGAGATCACCGTGACGTGACCGTCGTGACCGACCCGTACAAAGGCGCCGAAGCCACCCCCGGCAGCCGCTGCACCGCGCCCGACGGCAACCGCATCGGCGGCCGCGCTGCGGGGCACCAGCGGCGGTAACCAGGCAGAAATCAGCAGGCCGGCGAAGGCGGTCGTGCCGCCTTTGAGCACACCACGACGGGACACACCGTCAGGCGTCTTGTTGACTGTCGACATGAATAATCCTCAGGCTTTGCTGACGCTTTTGATCGCCGCGCGGATGCGCGTGTAGGTGGCGCATCGGCACATGTTGCCGGACATGCCGTTGACGATCTGCTGATCGTCCGCCTCGGGATGGGTTTGCAGCAATGCCACTGCGGCCATGATCTGACCGGATTGGCAATAACCGCATTGCACCACTTCGTGAGCCAGCCAGGCGCTCTGCACGGCCTGGCCAACGGGTGTCTGGCCGATGGCCTCGATGGTGGTGATCTGGTGCCCGACCGCATTGCTGACCGGCAGCACGCACGAGCGCACCGCCTTGCCATCCAGGTGCACGGTGCAGACACCGCACTGGGCGATACCGCAGCCATATTTGGTGCCGGTCAAACCCAGCACGTCGCGCAAAACCCAGAGCAGCGGCATGTCCTCGGGGACATCCACGACCTGGTCCTGGCCGTTGATCGATAGTGTCTGCATGTCAGCCTCAAGCGTGAATCACGGGAGGTTCGTGCGGGGCCTCGGGACAGCGCCATGGGCACGAACAATGGCCAGCCCGTACGTGCGGGCTGGCCTTGGAATATTTTGTTACACGAGGAATAGTGTAACGCCTGCAGACGATATACAACACGCCAATGCAATATCGGGGGCAATTTGCCACGCCCTGCTTCGCTGAGCTGCACCTGACGCTGCGGGAACCAGACGCCAGCCGATGTAAATAAAGCTTCATCGTCCGCGACTGAATATCCGCGCCCTGCACGCCTCGCTTTGACCAAGTTTTGACTTTGTCCCCAGCACACTTGCCACACGGCCCCATTCGAGAGGGCCAGCGTCGTAGTCATCGGGGACAAGATGGAAGCTATCAATCGCTCACTGTATTTAATGATCAATGCCGGGGATCACCCCACGTTGGCGGTCTTGTGGTTGGCCAGGGTGCTGGCGCAACAGTCAATCGTCCTGTTGCCGCTGTTACTGGTCGCGCTGTGGTTTCGGGGCGGCCGCACGGCGCGCGCAGCGGCCCTGACCGCGTTGTTGTGTGTACCCCTGGCCCTGCTGGGCAATCTGCTCATCGGGTTGTTTTTCATGCATCCGCGCCCGTTCATGATCCCGCTGGGCCACAGCTGGCTGTCCCACAAGGCCGAGACCTCGTTCCCCAGTGACCATGCGACGATCTTCTTCGCCTTCGGCCTGGCGCTGTACTTCAGCGCCCTGCGCCACCTGGGCGCATTGGTCGTGGTGCTGGGGGCCGCAGTCGGCTGGTCGCGCGTGTATCTGGGGGTGCACTTTCCGTTCGATATCATCGGCGCGCTGTTGGTCGCCATCGCCAGCACCTGGGCTTTGGTCGCAGCCCTGGCCTGGAGGAATCTGGGCGCACTCTTGATCGACAGACTTGAACAGACGCATCGAGCCCTGTTCAGCAGACCTCTTGGCAGGCAACGCAAGTGAGCAGCGCTGACAGCTATGGCAAGGGCGATCGGCTGTCATCAGTAACGGCCTGATCAACCGCAAGCCCTCGGTGATTGCGCCCAGCCAGACGCAATTCTGCTGTCCTCACTCACCATTTTCGGATCACCAGCCTCGATGGTCCGCGCTTTGTTGTCGTTCAGTGTTGCCCAGTGCGAGGCTGGGCAATGCAGCCTCGCAACTACTTGGCTGCAACGATGGTGCCGCATTAGACTCTCAAGTGTTATGGCAGCAATTGGTTGCCGAGGAGAATTTGCATGCCAGGACGCACCCCCACCGAGCTCCCCCAAGAGCCCTTCCAGGCCCTGTCCCAAAATCTACAGGACGCCAACGCGCCACCGGGCAGCACCACGGCGATTATTCGGCCGACCGTATGGTTCATCGCGCTGGTCATTTGCATGTTCGTCGGCATTGAAGGATGGCGCGCCTGGCGGGACTATCAACAGGCATTCGCCTCGGCCAACGATTCGGTGAACAACCTGGCACGTGCCACGGCGCAGCACGCCGAAGACGCCATTCGCCAGGTCGATGCAATCACCGATGCGCTGGGTGAGCGTCTCGAAGGCGACGGGCTGGAGCATCTGGATGTCATGCGTATCCACGGGTTGCTGGTTCAGCAAGCCAGGATCATGCCGCAGCTCAATGGCCTGTTCGTCTACGGCTCCGCTGGACAATGGATAGTGACCGATAAATCGGCCACCCCTCCTGGGGTGAACAACGCCGACCGAGACTATTTCATCTATCACCGTACTCACAGCGATCGGCGCGTACGCATCGGCGAGGTGATCACCAGCCGGGCCACGGGCGAGTTGGTCATTCCTGTCTCGCGGCGCCTGAACAATCCCGACGGGTCGTTTGCGGGGGTATTGCTCGGCACCATCAAGGTCAGCTATTTCGTTGATTACTACGGCGACCTGAAGATCGATGACAAGGGCACACTGGTGCTCGCCTTGCGCAACGGCCGAATATTGGTCAGGCGCCCGTTCGTCAGCGGGGTCACCGAGAAAAGCCTGGCCGAGGGCGACGTCTTCAAGCGCTACCTGCCGACCTCCGACACCGGGACGGTGGAAGCCAAGGCCATTATCGATGGCACCGAGCGCCTGTACAGCTACAGAGCGCTGACCAGCTATCCGCTGGTGGCCGAAGCGGGCCTGTCACGCGACTCGATCATCGGGCCATGGCGTCAGGATATGTTCAAGACCAGCATGTATTCTCTGGTGCTGATCGCCGGGCTGCTGGGCTTTGGGCTGGTTCTGATCAAGCAGCTGCGCAAGCGCATCAGCGCGGAAGACGATCTGCGCCGCGCCCACTTGGCGATGCAGGAAATGGCGCTGACGGACAGCCTCACCGGGTTGGGCAATCGGCGCAAACTGGACATGGTCTTGAGCCAGGAAATCTGTCGCGCCCGACGCGAAGGCGCGGCCCTTGCGCTGATCATGCTCGACGTCGATTACTTCAAGCGGTTCAACGACGCGTATGGCCATGCGGCAGGCGACGACTGCTTGCGCAGCATCGCCGTCGCGATTCGGCAAACGCTCAAGAGGCCCGCCGACCTGGCGGTCCGCTACGGCGGCGAAGAATTCTGCGTGCTGCTGCCCAATACCAGCAGCGAGGGCGCCAACCTGCTGGCCGAAGAACTCCTCGGCGCGATCCGTCAATTGAACATCCAGCATGGCGACCACCCGCTCGGCTTCGTCACGGTCAGTGCCGGCATCGGCACCTGTTTGCCGACCTCCGATGATGTGACGGCGGGCGGCCTTATCAAGGCCGCCGATGCGTTCATGTACCTGGCGAAGAACAGCGGACGAAACCGCTGGCATTCGGCGATAGGCAACAGCGCGCTGGAAGTGTTCGTGCGGCCGCGCAACCGGGGCTGATCCGCCCTGAAAAATCAGGGCACAGGACGGATCAACTGCTGCAGGTGCGAGAGGATCGAAGCGGCGTCATAGGGTTTGCGCACGACCGGGGCATGCTTGAGATGGCTGGGGATGCTGATGCTGTCGCCGTAACCGGTGGCGAACATGAACGGGATATTGCGCCGCACCAGTTCTTCGGCCACGGCGATCGACGTCCCAGTACCCAGATTGACGTCCAGCACTGCAACATCGGGCCTGCGGACGGCGAGCACCTTGGTCGTCTCGGCCTCAGAACTGGTGGTGAGCACATCGCCGATGCCCGCGCCGGCCAGCATCTGTTCGAGCCCGACCGCGATGACCAACTGGTCCTCGAGGATCAGCACGCAGGCATCGGCCAGATCCCTAAAGTCCTCGCCCGGTGGCGCGACCTCAACGGCCGTGCTCACGACCTCCAGCGGCTCAGCCACCGTCAGGTGCCTGGCGGGAATCCTGAAGAAGCCCTGCATGCCCTCTGGCAGGTATTCCACCGTGCTGGTCCCGCCCAGATCGAACGGGATGCTGCGATCGATCAGCACCGAGCCGAAGCCGCTTCGGCTGGGTGGGCGAACCGTCGGGCCGTCGCTCTCGCACCACGCGATGTCACAGGCGCCGCCTGCGTTGATCGTCCAGTGGATCGAGAGCTTGCCACCGGCTTGAGACAACGCGCCGTATTTAGCCGCGTTGGTCGCCAATTCGTGCAGCACCAATGCCATGACCGAATAGGCACGGGCATCGAGCACCACGTTGGGGCCGCTCAGGTCTATGCTGCCGGAGGGGGTGCGGTAAGGCAGCAGCTCGGCGTCCAGCAGTGTCGCGAGCCCGCCATCGCCCCGCACGACCTGATCGTGGGCCAGCGACAGCGCTTGGATGCGTCCCTTCAAGGTGGCCACGTAGCCGTTGAGCGTCTGGCCTTCGGCGGTGGGATGAGCCACCAGCGCGCCGATGAGCGCAAGAATATTCTTGACCCGGTGGTTGAGCTCCTCGTTGAGCATGCGCTGGCGCACGTCCGCCTTCGCCCGTTCGCTGGCCAGCAGCTCGCTGTTGTGCAGCGCCACTTCGACGATCGCCGCGCGGATGGCTTCGCCGAACTGGCGGTCCTGCTCGGTCCAGGGCACCGACTGCTGATGCACCGTCTCCTTCCAGATCGCAAAGCTCTTGCGCGGGGTCAAACGCTCACCGAGGGGGCCGCTTTCGTAGGTCTTGTTCGGATCACCCGCCCAGTCGAGGGTCTCGATCACTTCCTTGCGAAACAGCAGTAAGTAGTCCCTGGGATGCTGCGACATCGGAATGACCAGCATCCCCGAGACGTCGACGGCGTAGTCGCGAGCCTGTACATGGACCATCGACAGGCGATTGGACGCCCAGGTCCGGCCCTCTGCGACGCTCTCGGCAAAGCGCAGCAAGTCCGGGATAGCCCCCTTGGGCGGCGTCAATTGTTCTGCGGACCAGCGGCCATCCAGCGACATGCCGATGCCATCGCAAGGGATCAGCGCTTTGAAGTCGGACATCCGCGAACGCAAGAACTCTTCGATATCCGCGGCGCGGCTGGCGTCGTGCAGCAAAGCCTCGAGCACCTGCCGAGCGCGGGCGGCAGACTCCAATGCTTGCCTGACGCGCAAGGTTTCGATGTGCAGCGAGACAAACTCACCGAACATCTCCGCCGCGACTCTCTGGCCCATGGTCAACACGCGTGGCGAGTAGTGATGGCAGGCGATCAGCCCCCAAAGCGCGCCGTTGACGATGATCGAGATCGACATCGAAGCACCCACACCCATATTGGACAGGTACTCGCAGTGCACGGGCGAAACGCTACGCAGGTGCGAGTAGGACAGGTCCAGCGGTTCGCCCGACGAATCCAGCACCGGCACGATGGGGGTGGCGCCAAGCGAGATGTCCGAGATGACCCGAATGGGGTTGCGCAGATACAGCGCACGCGCCTGCTGGGGGATATCGGAGCCCGGGAAATACTGCCCGAAAAAGCTTTCGAGATCAGCGCGTTTCGACTCGGCAGTCACCTTGCCGGCGCCGTCCGGACCGAGCTGGTAGATCATCACTCGGTCATAGCCGAGCATGGCTCGGGCAAACCGCGCCGTATCGCGGAACAATTGGTCGGTACGGTCGATCTCGCGGACCTGCGCGATGACGGTACGGGCGAGTTCGATCGGCTCGGCAACGCTGGCGCTGCACGGCTCGAATTCGATGACGACGGTGCCTTTGAAGACATGGGCGGCGACGTCGAACGCCTGCCCCGACGCCAGCGTGACCGCGAACGTCAAGGCTGGCCGGGACGCTTCCTTGGTCCGTGCCAGCGAATTACGCAGGGTATGGGCGACCTCGACGCCGAACACCTTATCCAGGCGCAACCCATTCAAGTCACTGGGCAGGCCAAGCATTTCAGGTGCATTGGCCGAATGGCGCAGGATGATACTCGCCGAAGCGTCGCAAGCGAGCAGGCATCCGTGTAACTGTATGCTGCCCGGAATCTGGATCGGCTCGCGATCGCAGTTGGTCAAGTTGACGCGCGTTTCAGAAGTCATTGGCCCTGCCGACTGACAAAAGACCGGCTGCCTGAATGACCGCCGAGGATATTAGGACCCGCAAACGCCCCATTCTATCCCCTTGCTGTCCGGTATCCTACTTTGGCCGACAAGCCACCCTGCCGCCCTCCTTGCTGGCGGTCGCGACCCGAGCCCTTGAGACAATTCGGTATTTATAAGCGCTCATGACGGGTTTGATCACACAGGGCTCTAGAGCGCCTTCGCGATACTGTCGATCATTGCCGGGCGATCAATTTTTTCCAGTCTTGCGCATTGATGACGCCCAATATTTTCAATTGTCCATCGGCCCCCAGGGTGGCCGCCAAGGCGCTGGTGTATTCGGCGACGCTGGCATGAGGGAAGCCCATTTGCGCCTCAATGTCGCTGATGCAACCGCTGTGCGTCACCAGCACCAGATTGCGCCCGGCGACCTTGCGGGCGCTGATATCACCGACCATCTTGCTGCCACACTCGTGCAACCAGACCTGCTCGGTACCGGGAGCGTTGAACATCGCCTGAGCCGTCTGCACCGTGCGGGTCAGCGGGCTGGTCAGGACATCGCTGTTGCTCATGCCCAAGGTGGTCAGGGCCGCGCCCACGCGACCGGCCTCCTCGCGCCCTGGCACGGTAATACCGTCGGCTGGCCCCAGGCAGGTATTGCTGGAGCGATCACAGCGTTCTGCATGCCTGATCAGGACCACGATGTTGCCGGCCTGCCACTGCGCCTTGAACGTACTTGCCTCCCGCTGGGCGGGATCATTGAGCGCCAGTGGGGACAACGGCAATGCGGCAAAACCGGCTACCAGCGCGCCGATAAACAGTATCAGTAGCAACAGCCCGAATGTTTTTATATACCCCGCGCGTGGGCGCGGGGTTTTCAGGGGGGGTAATGGCGGATGACTGACAACTCTCATGCGGCGTGGCCCCGAGTGTTCGATAAACTTTATGTAGTGGAGTGTTCAGCGCCATGTGGAATGCCGAGCACGCACAAACTACTTGGAGGGGTAGTTCATGGGGCTGGAAGATAGAAACAACGGGATGGGGCGTCGGTGAAAGCCGTGTCAAATATTCGTTGAGACAGACACGACTTCAAGTCCCTGGTGAGATGCTCGGGAAGAGTCTCGTGATTGAACTATAGATCGAATCTATCGGAGGGTCAGCGGCCCATAGAGGGCGCTGAGCAAGCAGCCCGACTATGGCGGCACCGAACAGCGCGCCATGCCATTGCGGCCTGTCATGTCTGCGGGCAACGTACCGCCATAACGGATGCCGGCATCGTGGTCGCCACCGGTCATTCATCAATAATGATGACCAACACCCTCGTCCATTGCCCAAGGCATCACGCGGTAACGAGCGTGCCTGCCTGATACTGCTCGTCCGTCACTGGCTCCATCCAATCGGTGTTCTTGCCGTCGATGGTCTCGGTCACGGCTAAGTGCGACATCGCCGTGGTCGCCGCCGCGCCATGCCAATGGCGCTTGCCACAACCGCAGGTCACCAGGTCGCCCGCGCGGATTTCGGTGCGCGGGCCGCCTTCGCATTGCGTCCAACCCACTCCGGTCAGGATAACCAGCACCTGGCCCTGAGGGTGTGCATGCCAGAAAGTCCGCGCGCCGGGCTCGAAGGTCACAATGGCGCCGGTCGCCTGGCCCGGCGCTTCCAGCTGGAAGGCATTGTCGATACGCACGGAACCGGTAAACCAGTTTTCCGGGCCCTTGATCGAGGGTTTGGTACCGCTGCGGATGATGGTCTGGCCTGGATTGCTCATTGGATGCTCTCTATCGCGTAGGGTTTGGTCACGTGAACCGGACCAATCGAATACCGCTGCAGGCAATTTAGTCCCTTGGAGACTGTGGCACTAGATGGCAAAATTGGCACAGACTAATCCACAGGTGCATCAATGCCCATCCCTGATCTGAACCACCTCGTTGCCTTGCTGACGGTCGCCCGTGCGCGCAGCTTCACCAAGGCCGCCGCACAGCTGGGCGTTTCCCAGTCATCGCTGAGCAGAACAGTCACAGCACTCGAAACCCAACTCGGCATGCTCCTGCTTACCCGCACCACCCGTAGCGTTTCCACCACCGAGGCGGGCCAGCGGCTGCTCGACTCGGTGGCGCCCAAGCTTGAAGAAATCGAAGCCGAGTTACTGGCCGTGGCCGAACTGCGCGAAAAACCGGTCGGCACCGTGCGCATTACCGCCACCGACTACTCCGCGAACCAATATGTGTGGCCCAAGCTGCAAGGCTTGCTGCGCGAGCACCCCGAGTTGCGTATCGAGCTGATCAATGACTACGGCTTGTCGAACATCGTCGCGGAGCGGTTCGATATCGGGATTCGTCTGGGCGATCAGGTAGAAAAGGACATGATCGCAGTGCGAATCGCGCCGGATGAAACCATGGCGATCGTCGGATCACCGGCTTACCTGCGTGAACGCCCGGCACCGCAATCGCCCCATGATCTGACGGCGCACAACTGCATCAACTTGAGGCTACCGACCAAAGACGCCCTGATGGCGTGGGAACTGAGCAAGGGCAGGCAAAGCATCGAAGTGAAGGTCAGCGGCCAACTGGTGTTCAACAATGCCTATCAGATGCTCGATGCGGCGTTGCAGGGTTTCGGCCTGGCCTACCTGCCCCAGCCCCTTGTCGAAGCCCATGTACAGGCAGGGCGATTGAGCTGGGTACTGGAGGACTGGTTTCCGACGTTCACCGGGACCCATGCCTACTACGCGACGCGCCGGCAGTCGTCGATGGCCGTGCGGCTGGTGATCGCGGCGTTGCGTGGCACGGGCTATTGATGCGCTTCAGACCGATGGCTACGAAACTTATTGGTCCACGTACCGTTTGCGCCCTGCCAGCACCGCAAACACGACCTGCAAGCACGCGGCGACCAGCAAGACCACCAGCGGCGGCTGCCAGCTTGCAGTCAGCCCGTGCAACCATCCGGCGAGAAACGGGCCGCTGGCCCCAAGCCCGTACCCCACACACTGCCCCATCGCCGACAACGAACTTGCCTGGTGATGATCGCGCGCGCGCAGGCCAAACAGGCTGAGGCAAGTCACCATCGACATACCCGCCCCGACGCCAGCGAACAACAGCCACACAAGCGACATCGCTGGCGCCTCCAGCAGACCCAGCACGCCGATCACAATCGCCATGGAGCACAGAAAGCCCAGCAGGCGTTGATCGCGCAAGCGCTTGATCGCCACCGAAGTCGCCAGGTTGGCCACGACGGCAACGGCTTGGTATGCAAACAGGTAACCCCCCGCCTCGGTCGCCCCGATGCCTGAAGACGCTGCCATCGCCGGGAACCAGTCGATCAAGGTGTAGAACGTTACCGTCTGCAACGCCATGAACATCGATACCTGCCAGGCGATACCGCTGCGCCACACCGTGCTGTGCCCCGCAGGCGCCGGGGCCGCGACGACCGAACGCGCGCCCTTGACGTGGGGCCACCAGCACGCCGCAGCGATCAGCGCAAGCACGCACCAGATACCCAGCGAAAGCTGCCAGGCATAGGCCGACAGCGTCGACAACGGCGCCGCCAGCCCACTGGCCAGCGCGGCCATCAGTGCCATGGTGGCGGCATACAGCCCGACGCATAACGCGGTATGGCCGGGGAAGTCGCGCTTGACCAGCGGTACGACGAGGACATTGGCAATAGCGATGCCCCCTGCGATCAACAGTGTTCCTAGCCACAGACCGCTGTACAGGCCCGTGGAGCGCGCCAGACAGCCAACGGCAACCATGACCATGGCGCCCAACAATGCCTGTTCGAGCCCCACCCGCCGGGTCAGCCAAGGCGCCAATGGCGAGGCACCAGCAAATATCAGCAGGGGCAATGCATTGAGCAGCCCAGCGGCTGTCGGGCTCAGGTTGAAATAGCCCTGCACCTGCGCCAACACCGGGCCGACCGAGGTAATGGGAGCCCGCAGGTTGGCTGCTATCAGCAAGATGCCAAACAGCAGGGATGAAGCAAAAACGGATTTTTCGACACGAACGGCCGAGGAGGGATTCGACATTTTACCCACGCACAACAAAGGGATAGAAATATCCCGAGTGTGCGTTGGTTGACGTTAACGCTTACGCAAAGCGCCGATTGGCGCGATGTCTGCGCGCATCCTAACAACAATGAAGCCCAGCTTTCAACCTGCAACATCCCGACATACTGCGTTGCCAGGCCCAAGTTCAGCAACCACGCAAACGCTCAATGATGTCGCCGTGGTGGTCACCTCGCCGAACTCATGAGCGATGGTGGTCAACGAGAGGCGCTGAATTTCGTCCGCACTGATCGCGCCGAAACCCAGTTCGGGATAATCCATACCCTGTATCGAACGCCGAGAACCTCATACCGCACTCTCCCGGCGCGGGGGTTCACAGAGCGTCTCGCGTTGTTCATGCAGGGGCGAGATCAGCGAAAGATCATCACGGATGCAGGCCGTGGCGTGCTCGGGGCCGATCATGCGCAGCGCCGGTCGCGCCTGACTGCACGCGGGCAGCACATAAGGGCAGCGGGTGTGAAAGGCGCATCCGGAGGGCGGTGAAATCGGGCTGGGAATATCGCCCTGCAAGACGATGCGCTGGCGCCTTTGCCCAGGGTTCGGCATCGGGATCGCCGACATCAGCGCCTCGGTATAGGGATGGCGCGGGTGGCTGAACAGCTCGCGGGTGGGTGCCACTTCAACGATGCGCCCCAGGTACATCACCGCCACACGGTCGGCGATATGCCCGACCACGGCCAGGTCGTGGGTGACGAACAGCATCGTCAGGTTCATTTGCTGGCGGATGCGCGAAAACAGATTGAGCACCTGCGCCTGCACCGACACGTCGAGCGCCGACACCGGTTCATCGGCCATGATGAACTCCGGCTCCAGGGTCAAGGCGCGGGCGATGCCGATGCGCTGGCGCTGGCCACCGGAAAACTCGTGGGGATAGCGGTCCAGGTACTGCGCCGGCAAGCCCACGGTGTGCAGCGCCTCTTCGGCCTTGTGGCGGCGTGCCTGGGCGTCCAGGTCCTTGGCGTGAAAACGCAGCGGCATGGCGAGAATCTCGCCGATGGTCATGCGCGGGTTCAGCGAGCCGTAAGGGTCCTGGAAGACCATCTGCATGCGCTTGCGATAGGGCTTGAGCAAGCGGTCGTTGAAGGGCGTGATTTCGGTATTGTCGAACACCACATGCCCATCCGTCGGCGGATCGAGCATCATCAGGCTGCGCCCAAGGGTGCTCTTGCCCGAGCCGCTCTCGCCGACCAGCCCCAGCACCTCACCCCTGGCGATGGACAGGTCGACGCCATCCACGGCGCGCACCAGATTGTCATCGCGCCCGCGGCTGTTGACGAACAGCTTCTTGCGCACAGGGAAGTACTTTTTCAGGCCGATGGCCTCGATCAAGGGCGGCTGCTTCATCACGCGCCTCCTTGGGCAGACTCGATGCCGGCAGGCAACTCCTGCCAGCGCACACAACGCAATTGGTGACCGTGCGCCACCTCCTCGAACGCCGGGGCCAGCGTGTCGCAACGCCCGGCGATGCTGAAGGCGCAACGTGGATGAAACGCACATCCGCTGGGCGGCGCCGACGGGTCGGGGACAAACCCCGGGATCGTCCCCAGCTCGCTCTGCCCCAGCCCGGCGTGCTCGAAGCGCGGTACGGCGGCCAGCAGGCCACGGGTGTAGGGCATGCGCGGCGACGCGAGCACCTGAGTGACACTGCCCTGCTCGACGATGCGACCGGCATACATGACCATGACTCGATCGGCGATTTCCGCCACCACCCCGAAATTGTGGGTGATGAACAAAATCGCCATGCCATTCTTTTTTTGCAGAGTGCGCAGCAGATCAAGGATCTGCGCTTGCACCGTGACGTCCAGTGCCGTGGTCGGCTCGTCGGCGATCAGCACGTCAGGCTCCATGGCCAAGGCAATGGCGATCATCACCCGCTGGCGCATGCCGCCGGACAGTTCATGGGGGAAGCTCTCCATGCGCCGCACCGGCTCGGAAATACCGACCTGCTCCAGCAAGGCCAGCGCTCGGGCCCGCGCCTGCGCTTTGCTCAGGTGCTCGTGAAAGCGAATGGCCTCGGCGATCTGATCGCCGATCCTGTGCACCGGGTTCAGCGAGGTCAACGGCTCCTGGAAGATCATCGCCACCCGGTTGCCGCGCACATGGCGCATCTGCTGTTCGCTCATCGCCACCAGATCGATCGGATGGCCGTTGCTGTCAGCCACCACAGCGCTGCCTTCGATGCGCGTCCTGGGCGCTGGCGCCAGCAGTTTCATCATCGCCAGGCTGGTCACGCTCTTGCCCGAACCGCTCTCGCCGACCAGAGCCAAGGTCTCGCCGGCGCGGATGCTGAAGTTGATGTCGTGCACCACCGGCACATAACCGCTGCCCCGCCGAAAGGCGACGCTGAGATGGCTGACGACGATCTTTTCATCTGCCCTCATTTCAGGTCGCTCCTGCCGTCCAGCGCATCGCGCAGGCCGTCACCGATAAAGTTGAAGCTGGTCACCGCCAAGGTGATCGCCAGGCCGGGAATGATCGCCAGCCATGGTGCTTTGCCCAGGTATTGCTGCGCGGCGTTGAGCATGTTGCCCCAGCTCGGCAGCGGCGGCTGAATGCCGTAGCCGAGAAAGCTGATATAGGCCTCGAGCAGAATCGCGTTGGCGATGGTCAGGGTTGCGGCGACGATGATGGGGCCGATGGCGTTCGGCACCAGTTCACGAAACATGATCCACCGATGGCTGGCGCCCACCATGCGCGCTGCCAGGGTGAAATCACGCTCGCGCAACGAACGAATCTCGGCCTCGACGATGCGCGAGATTTCCATCCAACTGGTCACCGCGATGATCAGGGTGATCATCAACGGGCTGGGCTTGATGAAGGCGGCCAGCACCAGCACCAGAAACACGCTGGGGAATGACAGAAAGGCATCGACGAAACGCATCAGCGTCGCGCCGATCCAGCCTCGATAGTAACCGGCGACCACGCCGATCAGGGTGCCGATCACCGTGCTGATCAGCATGGCGAAAAACCCTACGGTCAGGGAGATCCGCCCGGCGTTCAGCAAGCGCGCCGCCGTATCGCGCCCGAGGGCGTCGGTGCCCAGATAATGGTTGCCGGTCAACGGTGGCGAAAAGCGGTTGCGGATGTCGATGGACAGGTCGTTGTAGTGCAAAACCGAGGGCCCGAACACGCAGGCGAGCACCAACAACGTGATCATCACCACGCCCAGCACCGCCAGTTTGTGGCGCATGAAACGCGCCAGCGTCGGGTTGCTCAACCAGCTCAGGCGGGCAGACGAGCGCAGATAAGTCGCCGTGGTCATGTGCAGTGCTCCCTTAGCCGAGTCGGACGCGTGGATCGGCGACACCCACCAGCAGATCGGCAAGCAGATTGCCAAGCAGCACGAGGATGGCCGAGAACATAAGAATGCCCATGATCACCGGGTAATCGCTGTACCCCAGGCTGTCGAGAAACAGGCGGCCCATGCCCGGCCAGGTGAACACCGTTTCAGTCACCAGCGCCCCGCCCAGAATGGTCGGGATCTGCAACCCGGCGAGGGTGATCATCGGCAGTAGCGCGTTGCGGATCACGTGATGGGTGAGTACCCGCCGGTAGGGCAAGCCTTTGGCCCGGGCGGTGCGCACGAAATCCTGATCGATGACGTCCAGGGTCGCCGAGCGCATGTAGCGGCTCCAGATCGCGACGTTGACCAACGCCAGGACGGCCACGGGCAGAATCAGGTGGATCGCGTAGTCGCCCACCGACTGGTCGCCGATGGTGTACATGTTGCCCGCCGGCAGCCAACCCAGGTGCAGTGAAAACAGGAAGATCGCCACCAGCCCGAACCAGAACGTCGGGATCGACAACGCCACCATCGCCCCTACCGTGGCCAGCGTGTCGAATACCGAATAGCGCCGCACCGCGCCCAGCACTCCGACCCAGGTGCCGACGATGACCGACAGCACTGTGGCCGTGCCCATCAACAGCAGCGTGGCCGGCAGATGACCGGCGATCACGCTGAGCACCGGCCTGCCATCGCGAAACGAGTGACCCCAGTCGCCGATGAACAGGCGCGTGAACCATTCGACGTACTGCACCATCAGCGGCCGATCGAGGCCCATCTGCGCGGCGATGCGATCAAGTTCGGCCTGGCTCATGCCGGGGTTGAGGGCGAACTGCGACATCGGTCCGCCGGGTGCCAGGTTGAGCACCACAAAGCCGATCAGTGACACCAGCACCAGTACGATTGCGCTCTGGCCCAGGCGGTTGAGGATGTATCGAGGCATGGCGTGTTCCTTCTGAAAGCAGAACCACACCCGGCAAACGTGCCGGGCGCTGACGAGCGATCAGGTCCAGGACCAGGTGTTCACGTTCCACGGTTCGATGCGCAGGTTGATGTTGCCGGCAAAGCCTTTGAGTTTCGATTTATAGCCACGCACATAGGTGTACTGAAACAGCGGCAAAATCGGCAGGTCCTCACGGATGATGCCTTGCACCTGCGCGTACACGGCCTTGCGCTGCGCCACGTCCTGCAAGGAGGCGCCTTGCGCCAGCAGCTCATCGACCTTGGCGTTGCTGTACTGCGTGGTGTTCTGCCCGGCGCCGCCCTTGGCGCTGATCGAGGTCGAGCCAAAGTAATCGCGGGTATCCGGATCGGCGCCGGTGAGGAAGTTGATGCCCACCACCACCGAATCGAATTTGGACTGCATCCAGTAGTCGCCCCACATGACCGCTGGCGGCAGGTTGGAAATCTTCATCTCGACGCCGATGGACAGCCAGGTCTGCTGGATGAATTGCTGCGCCTGCTCGCGGATCTGGTTGCCGGCAGTGGTCGAGTTGGTGAAAGACAAACGTACCCCGGCCTTTTCCCGAATCCCCCCGGCCCCGGGCTTCCAACCGGCCTGGTCAAGAATCTTGTTGGCTTCATCGATATTGAAACTCTGCTTGGGCAGGTTGGGGTTGTAATACGCCGATTGCTGCGGCATGTAGGTTTCGGTGGGCAGCACCAGGCCGTAGTACAGCTCGTCGATGATGGTTTTCTTGTCGATGGCCAGGTACAGCGCCTTGCGCACCGCCGGATCCTTGAACTGCGGGCGTTCCATGTTCAACGCCAGCGATTCGACCGTCGCCACCGGCAGAATCACCACATTGCGCTCGGCCAGGCCCTTGGCTTCTTCATAGTGATCCGGGGAGATGCCTTGCATGGCGGTGACGTCGATATCACCGGTCTTGAACTGGGTGTAGAGCACGGTCAGATCAGGGATATACTTGAAAATCACGCTGTCGATCTTCGCCACGGTGCCGTAGTAATCCGGGTTGGCCTTGAGCTGGATATGATCGCCGGCCACGCGGCTGGCCCATTTGAACGGCCCGGTGCCGATGGGCGCATTGTTGAAGGGTGCACTGTTGACATCGGTGGCGGCCGACAGCACGTGTTTGGGCACCATGAACGTCCAGGACAGAATCGACGCGTAAGGGGCGTAGGATTTTTCCATGCGCCAGTGGATTTCCTCGGGCGAAACCACGGTGATATCGCGGACCAGATCATGCCCGGCGCGGCGCCCGCTGCGAAATGTCGGCGACACGATCAGCTCTAGGGTGTATTTCACGTCCTCGGCGGTAAAGGGCCTGCCATCGTGCCATTTGACGTCGTTGCGCAGCTTGACCTTCCACTGCAAGCCATCGGCCGAAATGCCGCCATTGGCCACGGTCGGGACTTCCACCGCGAGGGCCGGGACGAACTCGCCGCTCGGGGAAATCCCGAACAGCGGATCGAAGACATTCCAGTGAATGCCTTCGTCCACTTCGATGTGGGGCATGTGCGGGTTGAAGACCGTCGGTTCCTGGGACAGCCCGATGATGACCTGCCCGCTCGCCGTGGCCGGCATGGCCGCAAAGGACTGGCCGGCGCGCCCCAACGGCAGCATCGAGCCGGCCGCACCGATAATGGCCATCGCTAAAGCCTGGCGCCGCGTGGGGTTGAACAGGCTGTGGCGTTTATCCGAATCATCGCGCTGCGACATGCTGAAGCTCCCGTAAAGAATGAAGGCAGGTGGCTTGCGCCTGAAGTCGTCGTAACCGATGAAACCTGGCTCGTTCTAGCGAGCTTCTAGGCTGCTGCGTGATGGGGTTGGCGGGTTGGCGTAACCTCTCAGAATCCGGAAATGGGCATGGGGATCGAGCCGTCGCTGAAGCGCGACAAGCTGAACGCCTTGATGTCGACGATGGGCGTCTCGCCCGTCACCAGATTGGCCATCAGGCGCCCCGCCGCGGGCCCGATGCCGAAGCCGTGACCGGAGAAACCGGTGGCGATGAAAAATCCCGGCACCGCGTCCACGGCCGAGATGACCGGCACCGCATCGGGGGTGACGTCGATCATGCCGCCCCAGCGCTGGGCAATGCGCACGTTGTTGAAGATCGGGAATGCCTTGGCCAGATTGGCCAGCGCGCGGTTCGATTGGCGGATGGACGGCACCGGATCGAGCACCCGGCGGTATTCGAACGGGCTGGCTTCGTCCAGCGCCCAGCGCCGCGGCAGTAGCGCTTCCTGGAAGAACCGCTGGCCCAGGCGCAGTGACAATGACGCGTGTTCGTGCTTGAACGCCGGCCAGAACTGCCGTGCGTAGCGAAACGAATCCGGCACGATGTCGGCGATGTTTTCGTGGCCCGAGGCAACGGTGTAGCCGCCGTCCTGACGCTTGCGAATGGCGAATTGGCTGGTCCAGATGGCCGATTCCGGGCCGCCCTCCATGGGCGTGGTGCGGATCACTGAATTGAGCACCTTCAACTGCGGCAAATGCACGCTCAGCGGCGAGCAGAACAGACTCGACCATGCACCGCCTGCCAATACCACTGACGAACAGGCAATCGGCCCACGTTCGGTGATGACACCGCTGATACGCCCTGCGGAACGTTCAATCCCCCGTACCGCGCACTCGGTGAGGATGTACGCGCCCTTGGCCCGCGCCGCTTCGGCAATCGCCGGAGCCGCCTGTTGCGGCTCGGCGCGGCCGTCATCCGGGGTGTACAGCGCGCCCTTGACCTGCAGGCGATTGACCTCTGGCAGCAAGCGATTCAGCTCGGCACCGGAGACCATCTGCGCACTGACGGGGTAGTCCTCCAGATTGCGCTTCCAGCGCTCGTGCTCCGCGTAGCTTTGCTCATCGGCACAGGTAAACAGGATGCCTGCGCGGGTGTAGCCGACGTCCTTGCCAATGCGCGCCGCTAATCCGTCCCACAATTGCAACGCGTGGGCCATCAACGGCAGCTCGCGAGGATCGCGGCGGGATATGCGCACCCAGCCCCAGTTGCGGCTCGATTGCTCATGGCCGACGCCGCCTTTTTCGCACAGCGCCACGCGCAAGCCGCGCTCCGCCAGCTCCAGTGCCGTCGACACCCCAATGATGCCGGCGCCGATCACTACCACATCGACGCGCTCAGGCAGTTGCTCATCACCCTGCACGGGTACTACACGAGGTCCAGGCATCAGTAGCTGTCATCCAGTTGGCAATTGATATTCAACTCCGCGACGCTCGCTTCGTTGGGCAGGTCGAGCAAGGTGTTGATCAGTAGCGCCAAGTCGGCAGGGGCGGTCATCTGTGAATCCTCACGAGTGCTCAGGGTGCGGGCCATGTCGGTGGCAACGAAACCCGGACAGATCGCCGTGGCCCGGATACCCAGCTCCCAACCGCTGTGGCGCAGGCCGTGAGCCAGGCCCAGTGCGGCGAACTTGCTGACCGAGTACAGGCTCGATCCCGCTGACTTGACCCGTTTGCCGGACAGCGACGCCATGATGATCACCCTCCCCCTGCCGCTCACGCTCAAGGCAGGCCACGCAGCGGCGGCGAGTCGGCGCGGTGCCTTGACGTTGACCTCCAGCAGCGCGTCCATGTCGGCCTCGTCGGCGTCGACGACGGTTTTCGCGATCATCAGGCCCGCGTTGGCCACCACCGCATCGATACGCCCGAAGCGCTCCAGCGCAGCGCTGATCCACCGCGTTTCACCTGCTGCATCGGTGGCATCGTAAGGCACCACCTGGACCGCTTCGGGGCTGTGCCAGGACGCTGATGTCGGTGTGCGCATGCCCAGCGACACGTACCAACCGTTGCCCACCAACTGTCTGGCAATCGCTTCGCCAATCCCCCGATTGGCCCCCGAAATCAACGCGACGCGTTGTTGCTGCATGGACGCTCTCCTTCAAAACAGTTCTTCAAGATTCGCAAGGCTTGAAACTTGCAGTGCAATGATCGACCAGAGCCCGGCGACCATCCTATGCGTACTGACGCTCAGCCCAGGCTGATCATGGGCCGGCATCGTCTGTTGCCAACGAGAGGCCAACATGCCCCAAAACGACCCAACTGCACCGCCCGTGCAACGTTGCAGTACCCAAGGCACACAAACGCTGGACCGCTCCTTTGAAATTCTTCAGGCCATCGCCGCTCGGGGTGAACAAGGAGCGAGCATCGAAGCGCTGAGCGCACAGACCCAACTGAGCCGAGCGACCCTGTACCGTCTGCTCAAAGCCATGAAGTCTTACGGGTTCGTGCGTCTGCCACGCCTGCGCGGCCCTTATTTTCTCGGCTACGCGCTGCTGACTCTGGGCGCCCAGGCGGGCAATACCGGGGGCCTTCGCGAGCACGCACGCCCCGCCTTGATGCGGCTCTCGGAGGCGTTTCAGGACAGTTTTTTTCTGTTCGTGCAGGACGGCTATTACGCCCTCTGCCTGGAAATCCAGGAGGGCCACAATCCCACCAAAAGCTTCGCGCATTACGTCGGCTCCCGGGTGCTGAGCGGCGTCGGCCAAGGTTCGCTGGCCTTGCTGAGCGACATGCCCAACGCCAAGCGCAACGAGATTCTCAACCACAACGCACCGCGACTGTTGCGCGAGTACGGCATCGCAGCGGCACAGGTGCGCGAGGCAGTCGCTCAGGTCCGCGCGCAGGGCTATACCTGTGGCCTGAGCGACAAGATCCTGCCGCTGTACACCGGTGTCGCGGTGCCGATTCGCGGGGCCGAGGGCGAACCGTTGGGGGCGCTGAGCAGTGCGCTGCCGACGTCGCGCCTGACCGGCAGCTACCGGTCCCGGCTGGTCGAGGCGATGCAGCGCGAAGCCGAGAGTATCGCTCAGCGATTGTGCCCGCTGGGCAGCCTCACGCTGGATCAAGTGGATCACCGGACGAAACCAGCAAAACGCAACAGTGCAGGGCTGTTCAGCGGATGATCGCTTTCGACTTGCGCGATGTGCGGGTACATGGACATTCCTGCGGCGGTCGTTCCCCAAGGTTTACCTCGTGGGGGCAACCGCAGCAAGCATTGGCGCAATGAATGGCGCCATGCTCTCACATGGTGGGATCAAGCGTGTTTCGGGGCGGCAGGCACCTCAACGTATTTCATTCACATACATGAAGTGCTCGGTACTCGCCCGCTGGTGCGTCATCATCACCGGCGTAGCGGCCTGATCGAACGACACCGCGTCGATGATCATCACCGCGTGAGGGCTCGGCAGCTCCAGCAAGCGGCAGTCTTCTTCCGTCGCCAGCCCGGCAGTCAGTTGCTCACGCACCGCAGCCACTCTCAGGCCGTAATGCTCCAGCAAATAACGGTACAGCAACTCCGGCAATTCCTCGGGGCCGGGGAAGTTCGGCACCTTGCTGGCTACCACCGTGAAATGCTCGTGCATCGCCACCACCCCATCGATGCTGCGCAAGCGGTGCAGGCGATACACCGGGCTGCCCACCTCGATCAGCAGCTTGTCGGCCTCCAGCGCCGTGGCCTCGCTCAACTGATAGTCGAGCAAGGCAGTACGCGACTTCAGCAGCGCCCCCGCCTTGTTGTGCAGCCGAAAGTACTGAAAGAAATAGCGCAGGTTATGCAGCGGCGCCCAGCCGGTCACCACAGTGCCGGTCTTGCGCCGGCGCATCAGCATGCCTTCGCTCACCAACTCGGCCAGCGCGCGCCGCACGGTGCCCACCGATACGCCGAAATCGGCGGCCAACGCGTTCTCGCTGGGGATGACCGTGCCGCTGCTCCATTCGCCCAGCAGGATGGCTTCGGAAATATGGCGCTTCACCACTTCATAAAGAGGTGAGGTGTCGTGCTCGCTCAAACGGGAAAAGCTGGCATGCGCAGCTGGCGCATTGCTATTTGTCATCATTTTGTCCTTGACGGGCCGGGCAGCGATACTTAACTATAAACTATATAGAAATACAGCGAGAGCGAAAATGGCAACGAATGCAGCCCTCCAGCAGGCACTCGAATCGATCGAGGCGGATCATGATTCGCTTATCGACGATCTGCAACGCATGATCGCGGTGGACACCTGTTTTCCGCCGGGTGCGGGCTATGGCGACTTTGCCGAGCTGATGGAAACGCTGGTGGCGCCACTGGGGCTGCACACCCGGCGCGTCACCGTGCCCGAGGCGCTGTGGCAGACGCGCAGCGGTGAAGCCCATGGCGAACGCATCAATCTGGTCGCGCGTCAGCCCGGCGAGCAAGAGATCTGCAGCCTGTACTTTCATGTCGACACTGTGCCGCCGGGCGATGGCTGGACCTCCCCACCCCTGCAACTGACCGAGACCGACGGCAAGCTGATCGGCCGCGGGATCGCCGACATGAAAGGCAGCGTCGCGGCCACCCTCGCCGCCCTGCGTGCCGCGCAGCGCTTCAAACTGCCCCTGCGCTACTGCCCGTCCCTGCTGCTGTGCACCGACGAGGAAGGCGGCCTGTACCCCGGCATTCGTTATCTGGCCGAACAGCGGTTGGTCGAAGGTCATATCCTCAGCTTCAACGGCGGCGCTGCACCCCGCATCTGGGCGGGTTGCTTTGGCAGCATCGACCTGAAGATCATCGTCACCGGGCGCTCGTCCCATTCCGGCGAGCCGGTGGACGCGATCAACGCCATCGAACAAAGCTTGCCGCTGCTCAACGCACTGCATGCGCTCAAGGCGCAGGTGCAGCAGCGCAGCTGGCCAATGCCGGCGCCACCCCATTACAACGGCTCGCCGCTGATCTCGCGCATGACCCTGGCTGCGGCTCACGGCGGCAGCAAGGGCTCGACGGTGCCCGCGCAGTTCGAGATTCTGATCAACCGTCGCTATGCGCCCCAGGAGCCGTTCGAAGCGGTGATGGGCGAATTGAAGGAATGCATTGAAACCGCCATGGCCGATACCCAAGCCTTGGCCGTGGAGCACGAAGTGATCGGCCACCTGGCCCCGGTGGCCGACCCCACCGGCCCGCATTGGCCGCGCTGGCAGGCGGCGCTGGGCGTGGGCTTCGGCTTCAGCGCCGAGCAGTTTCAGTGCTACGGCTCAAGCAGCAGCTCGGACATGGGTTGGGTCCAGCAGGCTGGCATCCAGGAAATTCTGCTGGGCGGGTTGATCCGCCCTGAAAGCCGCATCCACGCGGCCGACGAGTACACCACGCGCAGCGACCTGGTCGCCCTGGCGCAATCGATTCTGGCCTACCTGGCGGCCGATTTCACACCGCCAGCGCCTGCGAGCGCTCCACCTGGCTGAGCGCTTCGCCCACCGAAGACCGGCGCCAAGACTGGTCATCGGCTTTTTTACCTGGCTGCCCCAACGCTCCTTTGCTAAGTGAAGTATCGCCATGAATACAGTTTTCAGGCTCAACCGTCGCCGCTTCCTGACCACCTCGGCCATCGTCACCGGTGCCGCCATGCTGCCATTTTCGAGCACCCTGTGGGCCGCCAGCGCTGCCCGTAAGGGCGGCCTCCTGCGCATCAGTGTCGACCAGGCGGTGGGCATGCTCAACCCGTTGCTGGCGCGGGTTAACCCCGAGTACCTGCTCAGCGAACTGCTGTACAACGGGCTGACCCGCCTGAGCCAGGACATGCAGGCCGAGCCCGACCTGGCGCAGTCCTGGAGCCACAACGAAGCCCTCACCGAGTGGACCTTCAGCCTGCGCGACAACCTGCGCTTTCATGACGGCAGCGCCTGCACCGCCAAGGACGTCGTCGCCAGCCTGCAAGCCATTCTCGACCCCAGGACCGCCTCGCCCGGCCTGCGCAACATCGGCCCGATCCAGCGCGTCGAGGCCGTGGATGACCTGCACGTCAAGTTGACCACCAGCGCGCCCTATGCCGACCTGCCGGTAAGCCTCGCCTACCCGGACGCCAAGATCGTCCCCGCCGCCATCCTCCAGGGCGACGTCGCGCGGCTGTCCCGTGAAGCCGTGGGTACCGGGCCCTTCAAGCTGGTGTCGTTCGAGCCCGAGCGCTTGGTGGTAGTCGCCCGCAACGAGCACTTCTACGACTCGCAGCGCCCGTACCTGGACCGTGTCGAGATCCGTGTCTACCCCGACCCCACCGCCGAAAGTTCAGCGCTGATGTCCGGTGACATCGATCTGATGCTCTCGGCCCAGGCCACCGAGTTCAGTCGGCTGAGCGAGGCCAGCGGGGTCAAGGGCCTGCGCGTGGCGTCCGGGCAGTTCCTCAATATCAACATGGCCTGCGACCAGAAGCCCTTCAACGACGTGCGCGTGCGTCAGGCGTTGAGCCTGTGCGTCGACCGCGCTGCGCTGGTGGACTTCGTCGCCGAAGGCTTCGGCACGCCGGGCAACGACACCCCGCTCAACGCCGCCTACCGCTACCACACTGATATCGCCCTGCGCCAAGCCAATATCGAGCAAGCGAAAAAACTGCTGGCCGATGCCGGGTACCCAAACGGCCTGGACATCAAGCTGGTGGCGTCCGACAAACCCTCCACGCGCACCCAGCTGGGCATCGCTGTACGGGAAATGGCCAAGCCGGCCGGTTTCAACATCAGCGTCGAAACCATGGCCAACAGCACCTACCTGGATCAGGTGTGGAAAAAGGGCAACTTCTACGTCGGCTTCTACAACATGCAACCGTCGGCCGATGCAGTGTTCTCGCTGCTGTATACGTCCAACGCTGCCTGGAACGAAACCCGCTGGAACAACACCGATTTCGATACTGCCGTGGCTGCAGCCCGGGGTACCGACGACCCGGTCAAGCGCGCTGCGCTGTATGCCACCGCGCAACAGTTGATGCACGAACAAGTACCGTCGCTGATCCCGACCTTCTTCGACGTGCTGGCCGCCCAGCGCAACTATGTCCAGGGCTACCAACTGCACCCGCGCGGCGCGGTCTTTCGCCTGGATCAAGCCTGGCTGGACGACAGCGCACCCAAGCGCGGCTGAACCGAGGAACACCCTGTGACTGCTGCTTATCTGACCAAGCGCTTGCTGTTGGTCGTGTACACCTTGCTGATCGTTTCTCTGCTGGTCTTCGCCATCACTCAACTGCTGCCCGCCGATGCCGCGGTGACGCTGCTGGGTCAGAACGCCACCCCTGAAGCCCTGGCCGCCTTGCGTGCCAGGCTCGGGCTGGATCAACCGGCGTGGCTGCAATTCAGCCACTGGCTGATGGCCGTGCTGCACGGCGACCTTGGCGTCTCGATGCGCAACGGGCAACCGGTGCTCGGCTCGCTGCTCGACGCCCTGGGCCGTTCGCTGTTGCTGGCAGGCTGCTCGTTGCTGCTGATGCTGGTGGTCGCCATTCCGTTGGGGATCCTCGCCGCCGTGCGTCGCGGGCGGCCGGTGGACCTGATCATCGCCATGCTGTCGTACATCGGCGTGTCGCTGCCGGAGTTCGTCACGGCGACCTTGCTGATCCTGCTGTTCGCCGACGTCTGGCAACTGCTGCCAGCCACGGGCTACGTCCCGCTGAGCGACAACTTCGGCGAAGGCCTGCGCCATCTGGTGCTGCCGACGCTGACGGTGTCGATGATCATGGTCGCCCACGTGTCGCGCATGGTGCGCTCGGAAATGATCGACGTGCTGGAGACCGATTACATCCGCGCCGCACGCCTCAAAGGCCTGTCCAAACGGCGCGTGCTGTTGCGCCACGCCCTGCGCAATGGCCTGCTGCCAACCATCACCATCGTCGCCCTGGACGTGGGCTACCTGCTGGGCGGCATCGTCGTGGTGGAGGAAATCTTCAACATCCCCGGTATCGGCCGCGAACTGCTGGTGGCCGTGGCCGCCCGTGATCTGCCCGCGATCCAGGGTGGCGTGCTGATCCTCGCGGCGACCTACTGCGTGGTCAACTTTATCGCTGACCTGACCTATGCCTACCTCGATCGGCGAATCCAATATGCGTGACATTTTCTACCGCCTGCTGGCCAGCCCTCAGGGCCTGCTCGGCTGCGTGATCCTGCTGCTGGCCGTGGTACTGGTGTGCGCCGGCCCCGCGCTGGCGCCCTTCGATCCGGAAGCGATTTCCATCCTGACGCGCTACAAGGCGCCGAGCCTGCTGCACTGGCTGGGCACCGACCAACTGGGCCGCGACATCTTCAGCCGCCTGCTGATCGGTGCGCGGGCGACCATCTCGCTGTCGGTGCTGGCCACGGTGCTGGCGATGTTCCTGGGTGCTTTGCTCGGCACCGCCAGCGGCTACCTGGGCGGGCGCATCGACGAGGCGTTGATGCGCACCCTCGATGCGGTCATGTCGATCCCCAGCCTGCTGTTCGCCCTGCTGATCGTCAGCACCCTGGGCAAGAGCGACCTCAACGCGGTGCTGGCAATCACCATCGCCTTCGTCCCCGGCATGGCCCGTATCGCCCGCAGTGTCGCCCTCGCCGCCCGGCGACAGGACTACGTCAGCGCCGCTATCGCCCGCGGCGAATCGACGGCCTACATCGTGATCCGCGAAATGCTGCCCAACATCGTCGCGCCGATCATCGTCGAAGCGACCATTCGTGTGGCCTTCGCCATCATGCTGTTCGCCACCCTCAGCTTCCTCGGCCTGGGCGCGCAACCGCCACAACCGGAATGGGGCCTGATGGTCGCAGAGGCACGCCGCTACTTCTTTCAGGCGCCGTGGATGATGCTCATGCCGGGCCTTGCCATCGCCATCATCGCGATCGGTTTCAACCTGCTGGGCGATGGCTTGCGCGATGCGCTCAATCCAAAGGGGCACCGCTGATGAGCGCCGTATTGCAAGTGGCCGACTACAGCCTCGACTATCAATTGCCCAGTGGTCCATTGCATGTGCTGCAGCACATCGACTTCAGCGTCGGTGCGGGCGAAGTGGTCGGCCTGGTCGGCGAATCCGGCTCGGGCAAGACCACCCTCGGCTTTGCGATCATGCGCTACCTGGCCGGCAACGCCCGGGACGTCGGCGGCAGCATCAGCCTGCAAGGGGAAAACCTGCTGCAGATGCCACAACGGCAGATCGAACAGCTGCGCGGCGGCCGGCTGGGGATGATCTTCCAGGACCCCAGCGCTTCGCTCAACCCGACCTTGAGCCTGGGCGAGCAAGTGGTCGAAGTACTGACCCGGCACCGCGACCTCAGTTATCGCGACGCTTGGGCATTGGGTGAGCAACTGCTGGCGGACGTCGACCTGAAGGACCCGGCGGCGATGATGAAGCGCTTTCCCCACGAAGCCTCGGGCGGCGAAAAGCAGCGCGTACTGATCGCTACAGCCTTCGCCTGCCGGCCCCAGTGTTTGATTTTCGACGAGCCGACCACCGCCCTCGACGTGCTCAGCGCGTCGCAGATTCTGCAACTGTTTCGCCGCCTGCGCGAAGAAACCGGCGTGGCCTCGCTGTACATTTCCCACGACCTGGCGCTGGTGTCGCGGGTGGCTGATCGCGTCTGTGTATTGAACCAGGGGCGCATCGTCGAGCAGGC
>CAJCIO010000119.1 GCA_903970465.1 Gammaproteobacteria bacterium | reverse complement strand
CACCGTCTATCCATTCGGGTTGCAGCTTGGGGCGCCTTGGCCGATACACTGTCAAAGGTGTTTGCCATGGAGAGTGGCGCCCGACTTGATGGAGTGTGACGTGACCGATTTCCCCCCCTCATTGACCTCGCCCGGCGGTTGCCAGGGCTGCAGAAGCAATCCCGGACTGGAGTTGGATTTCGACTTCGCCTACCAGCCGATCGTCGACCTGCGCGATCACTCGATTTTTGCCCATGAAGCGTTAGTGCGCGGCCCCAACGGCGAAGGCGCGCTGTCGGTGCTGGAGCAGGTGAACGATCAGAACCGCTACCGATTCGACCAGTTGTGCCGCACGCGGGCGATCGCCACGGCGGCGCAGCTTGGCATGACCGAGCACCTGTCGATCAACTTCTTGCCCAACGCGGTGTACCGCCCCGAGCTGTGCATCCGCAGCACGCTGGAGGCGGCGCGGGCTCATAATTTTCCGCTCGATCAGCTGATTTTCGAGACGGTCGAGAGCGAACATGTGGGCGACAATAGCCACCTGACCAATATCCTGCGTGAATACCGCCAGTTTGGTTTCAAGACGGCCATCGATGACTTCGGCGCGGGGTATTCGGGGCTGGCGTTGCTGGCGGATTTTCAGCCGGACCTGATCAAGCTCGATATGGCCTTGGTGCGAGATATTCACCGTGATCGCGCGCGCCAAGTGATAGTGCGCGGCGTGGTGTCGATGTGTAACGAGCTGGGCGTGAGCGTCATCGCTGAGGGGATCGAGCAGGCAGACGAAAGGGCCTTTCTCAGCGATTGCGGGATCTACCTGATGCAGGGCTACTGGTTCGCCAAGCCGGCGTTCAAGGCGCTGGCGCAGGTGAGGTTCAGCGACTAAACGACGCCCGCCTCGGCCGCAATCCAGTCCAGAAAACTGCGGATGGCGGGTTGGCGCTCCCGCCCCGGCCGGCAGAGGGCGACGTAGTCGTAACCGTCCAGCATCACATCCGCTCGATAGGGCTTCAACAGTCCGCGCTGCACGCTGTCCTGCGCCAGTACATCACTGGCCAGCAGATAGCCCTGCCCTGCCACGGCGGCTTGCAGGGCGTAGTGTTCGTCTTCGTAGTGACGGACTTTGTAATCGGTCAGCCAATGCATGCAGTCGGCTTTTTCGCACCATTGCTGCCAGTGCACAACGGCCATTTGCGGGGCGCTCCAGGCCACGTCGATCAACTCCTCCACCGCGCACGCCGCCTGAGAAGCCATGAACACGCCAAAACGCTCCTGAATGAACGGCCGCTGATACAGGCCCGTCCATGGTTTATCTGTATTACGCACGGCTACATCCACACTCCCGTCACGAAGCAGATCGACCACATCGTTAGTGGCTTCCACCTTGACGTTGATACCAGGATGAATGGAATAAAAACTGCCCAACCGTGGAATCAGCCAAAGTGCGGCGAACGCCTGAGTGGTGGTGACGACGATATCGACTTTATCCACTGCCGGCCGATACTGCTCGAGGGCCCGGTCAAGCCCCAGAAAGTAATGATGCACCTGGCTAAATAGCACTGAGCCGGTCGGCGTCAACAGCGTGCCTTTGGCGACACGCTCGAACAAGCGTTGCCCCAGCCATTGCTCGAGTGTCTTTATCTGATGGGAAACCGCCGACGGGCTCACCGCCAGTTCAGCGGCCGCGAGCTTGAAGCTGGACAGTCTGGCCGCAGCTTCGAACGCCTTGAGCGCAGTGAGTGGCAACTTGGAAAACACCCGGCATCCCTCAGATGAATTAAATTCAACCGAACTGAATTTATCTGAATTGCTCGGGGCTGGGAAGCGCAGCAATAGTGGCGTCCAGATAACAGGCCACGGAGAGTTCCAATGCAAGGCCCAGCCAGAAAAGTCTTTCAAGCCGTCACTTACGAAGCCATTGCCTTATTGTTCATCGCCCCCGCGATCGCCTATGTCTATAACAGTGATCTGCAATATTCAGGGGTGTTTTCACTGTTACTGTCGGCATTCGCCCTGGTGTGGAACATGGCCTATAACGCCCTGTTCGAGTACTGGGAGGCACGCCAGCCCCAGCGCACCCGCAACTTCACGCGTCGCGCATTGCACGCAACGGGATTCGAAGGCGGGCTGGCGCTCTTGCTGATTCCATTTATCGCCTGGTGGCTGGAAATCTCGTTGCAGCAGGCGCTGTTGACCGACCTGGCATTGCTGGGGTTTTTCTTGGTCTACTCGTTTGTCTTTCAATATTGCTTCGACAAAGTGTTCGATGTCCCGGCGTCGGCCAAAAGCGCTGAGTGATGATCACTCTTCCGGCACGATCTCCACCGACGTGATGCGCCAGCCTTCCTTGCCTTTGCTCAGCGCTACGGTCAAACGCTGGGCGTTGTCTTCGGTGGTGCCCAGTACCACGCTTTCTTTGGCGGTGGCACCTTTGGTGCCGAGATCCGCAGCCTTGACGCTGGTCAGCCAGGAATCATCGTAGTCCTGGGACTTGATGAAGTAGTCCTCCTCAAGCCCGTCTTCACTCTTGGCCTGTTTATCGAGGTCCTTGATCAGGCTCTCTGCTACATAGCCTTTAAGGTGCTCGACATCATCGTCCAGCGGCACTTTATTATCGGCCAGGCTCTTCACGTACCACTTGTAAAAGGCCTCAGTGATCTGTTTCGGCGAGCCTTGTTCGTCGGCAATAGCGGGGGCAAGGTGCAGGCCGGTGGCAAGGGCCAGCAGGGCGATCAAACGCTTCATCAATGGGCTTCCAGACAAAATACAAATGATTGAAAAACAACTCCGTTGCGACATCGGCCCTCCATGGCGTCGGTTCGCAAAGATTCCATGCAAATTGCCTACGCGTCAACGCCTGCGCGCCAAACCTGATGGTGCTGGCTGATCCGGAGTGGGATGGCCCGAGTGAAGCTTGTTTTACCTTGCCCGCTGCATGAAAAAAGGGCCCGTCAGTGATGACGGGCCCTTGTTTGCTGCAAACAACGCTTGATCAGCCTTGCTGATTCTCTACCTGGGTCGCTTTATCGCCTTGGTGCTGCTGAATGTGAGTGTCTTGATGAGCGACCTGCGAAGCGTCGTGGGTGGCGTCGTAATGCTGCATGGCAACGGTGCGCGCGTCGTCCATCTGCTTGTCGATGCGCGAGGCACCGTCTTCAGCCATGGCGCCGGCAGAGGCGCCCAGCAGAGCAAGGGCAAAAAAGACATGTGAGGTTTTCATGGTGGATCTCCTGGTTAGAGTGTCCGTAGCCGAGAAAGTCCGACATGGACGGTTGCGGTACTGATCATGCAGCCGCCAACCTGACCTCTAGTTCACCGCAGGCTAAACAATCTGACAAAACAACAAATCCTCACGTACCTGAGCAAAAAGGGCATTTTTTACAAATTCTTTAACGTCATGCCTGCCTCGCATGAACTCTTCGAACATTAAAAAGGCGCCAGCCCGGTAAGGGGTGGCGCCTTTTCATACCGCGACAGCCTTAGAAGATGCTGATCGGGTATTCCACGAACAGACGGTATTCGTTACCGCCGTGGTTGTAATCCTGAACGCTGTTGTCGACCCGCAGGAACGAGCTGCGCGCACGCAGTTTCAGGTTCTTGGCAACACCGCTCTGCACGACGTATTGCAGCTGATTGAAGATTTCGCGCTCGGAACCATTGCCTTTGTCGGTGTGGATATTGTCACCGCGCACGTAGGCGACTTTGTAGGTCAGGCCAGGCACGCCGAAGGTGCTGAAGTCCAGACCGTAACCCAACTGCCAGGAGCGCTCGTCTTCACCGTTGAAGTCCGACCAGTAGGAGTTGCTCAGGTAGATGGAGTTGCCACCGTTACCCACGCCACCGTTGTTCTGGTAGCCACCGTACGGGTAGCCAACGTTACCGCTGCTGCGCTGATGAGCCAGGGTGAAGGAATGCGGGCCAGTGGCGTACGTGGCCGCCAGGCTCCAGATACGGTTGGTGTCGCCACCTTGCGTCGCGGCGAAGTCGCGATACAAGTCGGTGCGATAGCCGTTGAAATCCAGAGTCAGGGACTGATCCTTGGACAGCGGCTGTACATAGGTCAGGCCCAGGTACTGCTGCTTGTAGATGTCCTGGACGTTCATGCCATACAACGAACCCTTGAGCTGATCGTTGAAGGTATAGCTGCCGCCCAATACGTCGATCTGCTTCAGGCCACCGCTGTCACGACCGGTCGCGCTTTTGCGCGCTTCTTCGGTGAAGTGACCGGCGTTGATTTCCAGGCCCTTGATCTCCTTGGAGGTGATCATGGTGCCGGTGAAGCTTTCTGGCAGCAGACGCGAGTCGTCATATTGCAGCAGCGGCAGAGCCGGCATCATGTCGCCGTATTTCAGCACGGTATTGGACACACGGAACTTGATCGCGCCACCCATGCGCGACAGGTCGCTCGCGGCCTCGCCGTTGCTGTCCTGCTTGAAGAAGTCGATGCCACCGGCGCCGCTTTTACCCTTGCCTCCGTCCAGACGCAGCGCGTACAGGCCGAAAGCATCGACACCGACGCCCACGGTGCCCTGGGTGAAGCCCGAGCTGAAAGTGCCGATGACGGCCTGGCCCCATTCAGCCTTGTCCTTCTCGTCGCTCGGCCGGTTCTTGTAATCACGGTTGATATAGGCGTTACGCAGCAATACGTTCAGGCTGCTGTCGGCAACGAATCCCTTCGAGTCGGATTGCTCGCTGGCGACGGCCTGAGTGGCCGCCATGATGCCCAGTGCAACCAGGCAGATCCTTGTGTTGAACATGTGTGTGTCCCTATTTTGGTATTTTTTTATACGCTTGCGGCGACCTCGTGGGTCTGCCCTGCCGCGCCCGCCTTTACCGATGCCCTCCCAGGCACGCCGTCGCATAAAAACGACGAAACTCGCCGATGGGCGAGCTGAAATCGAAGCGCAAATGGCCGGGGCCACAGGCGAGGCGGGCATCCTAGCGGCGGGTCAGGGGGGTGTCAATTTGCTACGGGGCTGGCGGGGAAGGGATGAATTACTTGATGTTACGGTCAACATTGGCTGAAGGTCGCGAGGCAGCACCTGCGCGCAGCCTGCGGTTTCAGCGGCAAGCGGCGCACAGCAAGGCGTCCAGCTCATCATCGATAAGCAAGCCGACCGGATAACGCGCTGCCATTTGCTGGCGCAGGTTATGACCGCTCGTTTGGTGCTCATGACTATTACGTCTTAGCCAGTGCGCCAGCATCTGCATGGCCTCGCCATTCAGTACAGGGGACCGCGCCACGCTCAAGTTGCTGGAGTTCATACAGTCACTCTCCCAGATAGAGTGGCCAAAATACGGAGGCTTCATGACAGAACCGCGACGCGTTCGAACATGAACCTTGAATCAAAGCCAATACAAGAGCTGTGCCATCACGCCGCTGGGTACCACCGCAGATACAAAAAAGCCCGCGACGGCGAACCGTGGCGGGCTGATCGATCGATCAAATTCAGCCCCTGGCGGGGGCCGGTTGCTGCTGGGTCAGGCAGTGGATATTGCCGCCGCCCAGGAGCAGTTCGCGGCCGGGCACCATGACCACTTCATGCTCTGGAAACAGCTGCTGCAACAAGGCCCTGGCGGTTTCGTCGAGAGGGTCGTCGAAGCTCGGGGCGATGATCGCGCCATTGATGATCAGGAAGTTCACGTACGATCCGGCGAGCCTGACGCTGGGGTTGCGCTCCTGGGAACCGGCGACCAGATCGACCCCCGCGCACTCCTCTTCAGTGGCATACAGCGGACCCGGAATCGGCATCTTGTGCACTGTAAAAGAGCGCCCTTTGGCGTCTTTGCTAGCTTCCAGGACCTTCATCGCCGCTTGGCAGCGCGGGTAGTTGGGGTCCTGGGGATCATCGGTCCAGGCCAGTAACACTTCGCCGGGGCGCACGTAACAGCAGAAGTTGTCCACATGGCCATCGGTTTCGTCGTTGAACAGGCCGTCGGGCAACCAGATGATCTTGTCCACTGCCAATTGCTCGGACAACACCGCTTCGATCTGCTCGCGTGTCAGGTGCGGGTTGCGATTGCGGTTGAGCAGGCACTCCTCGGTGGTCACCAGGGTGCCTTCGCCATCGACATGGATCGAGCCGCCCTCGAGCACGAAGCCTTCGGTGACATAACGCGGGCAGCGCTCGATTTCCATGACCTTGCTGGCCAGTTGCTCATCGCGGTTCCACGGGCTGTACAAGCCACCGTCGAAGCCGCCCCAGGCGTTGAAACCCCAGTCCACACCGCGCACTTCGCCGCTGTCGTTGATGACGAAGGTCGGCCCGGTATCGCGCATCCAGGCGTCGTCGTTACTGATTTCGACCACGCGGATATTCGGCACGTCGAGGCGAGCGCGGGCATTGTCGTACTGCCGTGCGCTGACAGCCACGGTCACTGGTTCGAAACGGGCGATCGCCTTGGCCAGCGCCACATGGGCGGCCTGCACCGGCTTGCCGCCCAGGCGCCAGTTGTCCGGCCGCTCGGGCCAGATCATCCAGATCTGGGTCTGCGGCGCCCATTCGGCGGGCATATGGAAGCCATCGGCGCGGGGCGTGCTGGTAAGCGTGGTCATGGCAGGCGAGATCTCCAGCGAAGGGTTGAGCAAATAATAGCCACCTTATAACCGATAAATATCGGCTTTAAAACAGGCATGTAGCGAGGGGGCTGGCCTCCGAAAGCGTTCGAACCCTCAGAGGTTTTCCGGCGAGTCACCAACTTTCGGGGGCAAGTCCTTCGCTACAGGCCTTCTGACAACACCTGCGCCACACAGTCCACAAAGAAATCGACGCTTTGTCGGGTGGTGCACATCGGCGGTTTGATCTTGAGGATATTCAGATAATCCCCGGTCGGCTGCATGAAAACCCCGAGATCGAGCAGGCGATCGCACAGCGCGGCGGTCTCATGCGTGGCCGGTTCCAGTGTCTGACGATCACGTACCAGCTCCAGTCCCAAGTAGAAACCCGAGCCATGCACGGCGCCCACCAGCGGATAATCATCGATCAGCGCCTGTAGTCGCGCCTTGAAATGCCGCCCGACGTCCCGCGCGTTTTCCCAGAGCTGCTCTTCCTGCATGACGTCGAGCACCGCCAGGCCGATGCGGCAACTGACCGGACTGCCTCCCGCCGAGGAGAAAAAATACCCCTCGGCCTCCAGCGCCTCGGCGATTTCCCGCCGAGTGATCACCGCCCCGAGGGGGTGTCCATTGCCCATGCCCTTGGCCATGGTGATGATATCGGGCACCACGCCCTGCTCTTCGAAACCCCAGAAGTACTCACCCAGCCGGCCGTAGCCCACTTGCACTTCATCGGCGATGCACACGCCGCCCAAGGCTCGCACCTTGGCATACACCTGTTGCAGATAACCGGGCGGCAGGGCGATACCGCCCGCGTTACCGTACACCGGCTCGCAGATGAACCCCGCGACCTGCCGGCCTTGGGCACTCAGCCGTGCCAGGGTGGCTTCGACGTCGCCGACATACGCTGCGGTGCTCTCGGTGCCGCGCCATTTGCCACGATAAGTGTTGGGCGCGGTGACCGGATGCACCCAGTCTGGCCGGGTGCTGAGTGCCTGAGGGTTGTCGGCGATCGAGGTCGAGATCGCATCGGTGGCCACCGACCAGCCGTGATAGGCCTCCAGCACGCTGAGCATGTCGCGCCCGCCGCTGGCGGCCCAGGCCAGGCGAATGGCCAGGTCGTTGGCTTCGGTGCCGCTGTTGACCAGAAACACCCGATCCATCCCCGCCGGCGCCAGTGCCAGCAACCGCTCGGAAAACTCGGCGATGGCGGCGTAGTGAAAGCGCGAGTTGGTGTTCAACAACGACCATTGCCGCGCCGCCTCGCTGGCCATGCGCGGGTGCCCGTGACCGAGCACCGCGACATTGTTGAGCATGTCCAGATAAGAGCGGCCCTGCATGTCGATCAGGTGATTGCGCCAGCCGCGCTCGATATGCGGTGGCGCCTGGTAGTAGTGCTTTTGCGAGCGCGCGAAACTGGCATCGCGGCGTTGCAGCAACTGCGCAGCGTCCACCGCCGGCGGTGCATCGCAATCAAAACCCAGCAGCGCCCGTGGCGAGGGGCAAAGGGCCTGCCAGGCGTCGGCCCGCAACGCTGTGGTGAACAACGGCGGGGCGATCCACGCCATACGGCACAATTGCACCCGCAACACACCTTTGGCACGCCCCAGGTACTGCCCCTCGGCAACGCCACGATTGACCCCCGCCTCGTCGGCCGACACCTGCACCCCCGCCAGATACAGGCTGGCGCCGTCGCCTACCAGGCGCAGCCCATCTGCCGCCACGGCCTCCAGCACGCCGCAGAAAGGCGCGTGCACCGCGCTGCCCAGTGGCAAGTGCAACTCGACATGCAGCGCACAACTGGCCGGCGCCACGGCGCAATCGATGCGCGTCAGGGACAGCCGATACTCAGCGTACAGCGAACTGGCGACACCCTGGCTGCCAGCCTGCTCGGCCAGAATCTGCTGATCGATCAATGGCGACTCCCAGTTGCCAGCCTCGAACCATGGGCTCAGCACGCCCAGATCGACCCGGCGCACGTCCTCGACTGCGAGCGCCGGCAGCAACGCGGACATCGGCAACGGCGCGGGCAGTATCGGTGTCAGGCCCACGCATTGCTGGATCGCCACCTCCATCAACTCGAAGGGCACCGAGGTGGCCACGTCGAAGATTTCCCATTCATGCTGGAGATTGGCGCGGATATAAGCGTTGTCGGGGTCGACACTCAACTGTTGCTCGCTGCTCACCACCAATACCGCCGCCCGGGCCACGATCATCGGCCACAGCGCGCGCAGCTCCTCGACCTGCAGCGGATTGGCGGCGTGATACGCGGCAATGGCCGGCAGCAACGCGAAAGGCTCGCCCGCGACGTGATGCAGCAGCGCCGCGCAGGTTACCGACAGGTCGGCGATGCGCCAGGTACGCAGCACGTCGCCGAAGTCGATGATGCCCTGCAGTTGCCATTGGCGCTGCGCGTCGCGCTGCCACACCGTGTTGTCATCGGTGATGTCCAGATGCACCGCTTGTATCGGCAGACTGGGCAGCAAAGGCTGCAAATGACGCGCCGCCTGATCGCTGGCCAGAGCGACCCGGGCACGGCGCAGCGGGTCGGCAAGTACGGGCAGCAGGTGTTTGATCAACGGTTGCGCATGGCGCGGGTCCCATTGCAGGGTGCGCTCAAGTCCCTCGTGCTGGAAATCCGCCAGGCCGATATCGATATCGGCGCAGGCACGCCCCAGCCGCGCAAACTGTTGCGGGCCGAGCCAGGCCTGATCAGTCAACGGGCTGCCGTCTATATAGTCCAGCAAGCGCACCCGTACCCGCTGGCCATCGATACTGAGGGACAGCAGCGACTCCCCGTTCAAGGCAGCCACTACACCGGGCACCTGCAGCCCTCGCTCGGCCAGGCGCGCCAATGCGCCATGCTGGGCGAGCAGTTCGCTGGCGTCGTAGCTGCCGTGGCAGACTTTCAATACATGGCGTTTTATTTCACCGTCACTCGCCGTGCTCTCTACCCGGAAGTTGACATCCTGCTGGCTGCCCAGACGCTCGAGGGTGGCGTTCAGGCCATAATGCTCGAGCAGCAGTTGCCGTGCCTGCTCAGAATCGACCAGCGGCGACGGCAAACTGGAGCGTTGCATCAGCGTAGTGAGCGGCATGGCATGACCTCGGCGATTTTCAGGCGCCAATATCGCCGTGGGCGAGCGAATGACGCAAGTCCGGCAACTGCTTGATAGTCATATATGCCAATTCGTCAATAGGAAAGCTACGCACTTACAGTTTGAGACGATTGCCGCTTGCACCGCTGTGCCATTGCCCACAATCTATGCGGCGAAAAGCTTCACAGTCAGCTAAGGAAAAAGGCGATTACATGCGAATTCTGGTAACAGGCGGTGCCGGCTTCATCGGGTCGGCCGTCGTACGCCACCTGATCAGCAACACCGAACACGAAGTCCTCAACCTCGACAAACTCACGTATGCCGGCAATCTCGAGTCCCTGACCGCCATTGCCAGCAACAGCCGCTACGAGTTCGTGCAGGCCGATATCGGTGACCAGGCCACTGTCAGCGCCGTGCTGGAGCGCTTCGCCCCGCAAGCGATCATGCATCTGGCTGCCGAGTCTCATGTCGATCGCTCCATCGATGGCCCTTCAGATTTCATCCAGACCAATATCGTCGGCACCTACAGCCTGCTCGAGGCCACCCGCGCCTACTGGCAGACGCTGCCGGCCGCCGAGCGCGAGGCGTTTCGCTTCCACCACATCTCCACCGATGAGGTGTACGGCGACCTGCACGGCGTCGACGACCTGTTTCTCGAGACCACCCCCTACGCACCCAGCTCGCCCTACTCGGCCAGCAAGGCGGCGTCCGACCACCTGGTCCGGGCCTGGCAGCGTACCTATGGGCTGCCGGTGCTGATCACCAACTGCTCGAACAACTATGGCCCGTATCACTTCCCGGAAAAACTCATTCCGCTGGTGATTCTCAATGCTTTGGCCGGCAAGCCGCTGCCTGTCTACGGTGATGGCCTGCAGGTGCGCGACTGGCTGTACGTCGAAGATCACGCCCGCGCGCTGGTCAAGGTCGTGACCGAAGGCGAGGTCGGCGAGACCTACAACATCGGCGGCCACAACGAACAGAAGAACATCGACGTGGTGCGCGGTATCTGTGCCCTGCTCGAAGAACTGGCGCCTCAGCGCCCGGCCGGAGTGGCCCATTACGCCGACTTGATCACCTTCGTCAAGGATCGCCCCGGTCACGACCTGCGCTATGCCATCGACGCTGGCAAGATCGAGCGCGAACTGGGCTGGGTTCCGGAAGAAACCTTCCAGAGCGGCCTGCGCAAGACGGTCCAGTGGTACCTCGACAACCTCGAGTGGTGCCGCCGCGTTCAGGATGGCAGCTATCAGGGCCAACGCCTGGGCATGACAGAACACAAGGATTTACTTGCATGATCAAAGGTATCGTTCTGGCGGGCGGCTCCGGCACCCGCCTGCACCCCATCACCCTGGGCGTTTCCAAGCAACTGCTGCCGATCTACGACAAACCGATGATCTACTACCCGATCTCGGTGTTGATGCTCGCCGGTATCCGCGAGATCCTGCTGATCTCCACACCTGTCGATCTACCGCAATACCGCCAGTTGCTGGGCGATGGCAGCCAGTTCGGGGTCAACATCCAGTACGCCGAGCAACCCGCGCCGGACGGCCTGGCGCAGGCGTTCTTGATCGGTGAAGAGTTCATCGGCGAAGATCCGGTGTGCCTGATCCTGGGCGACAACATCTTCCACGGCCAGCACTTCAGCGATCAGTTGCAACGTGCCGCCAAAGCCGGGCCTGGCGCCACCGTTTTCGGCTATTGGGTCAAGGATCCAGAGCGCTTTGGTGTCATCGATTTCGATGAGCACGGTCGCGCGCTGTCGATCGAAGAGAAACCCAGCCAGCCGAAATCCAGCTATGCCGTGACCGGCCTGTATTTCTACGACAACGATGTGGTCGAGATCGCCAAGGCGGTCAAGCCATCGCCCCGTGGCGAACTGGAAATCACCGACGTCAACAACGCCTACCTGCAACGTGGCGATCTGCGCGTCGAGCGCTTGGGCCGCGGCTTCGCCTGGCTCGACACCGGGACCCACGATAGCCTGCTCGAAGCCTCCCAGTACGTGCAGACCATCGAGCATCGTCAGGGCCTGAAAGTCGCCTGCCTTGAAGAAATCGCCTATCAGCAAGACTGGATTGATCGCGAGCAACTGCTGGTCCGCGCCAAGGCGTTCGGCAAGACTGGCTATGGCCAATACCTGTTTGCACTGGCCGGAGAGAAGCGATGAAAGCCATTGCCTGCGAAATCCCCGATGTGTTCATCATCGAGCCGAAAATATTTGGCGATGATCGCGGTTTTTTCTATGAAAGCTTCAATGCTGCAGCCTTTCGTGAAGCGACCGGTGCAAGCGTCGAGTTCGTGCAGGACAACCACTCCCGTTCGCAAAAAAACGTGCTGCGTGGCCTGCATTATCAGATCGAAAACCCTCAGGGCAAACTGGTCCGGGTGACGCAGGGCAAGGTACTGGACATCGCGGTGGATATCCGCCGCGCTTCGAAGACCTTTGGCCAGTGGGTCAGGGTCGAGTTGTCGGCAGAGAACTTCCGTCAGCTATGGATCCCGGCGGGTTTCGCCCACGGTTTCGTGGTGCTGAGCGACACCGCCGAGTTCCTCTACAAGACCACCGATTACTACACGCCGAGTGCCGAGCGCTGTATCCGCTGGGACGACCCGACGTTGAACATCGACTGGCAACTGAGCCAGGAGCCGCAACTGTCGGGCAAGGACAAACTTGGCAAGTTGTTGCAGGATGCCGAGCTGGCCTGAGGCTGCAAGCTGCAAGCTGCAAGCATTAGAGCTTGCGGCTTGAAGCTCGAAGATTGAAGCTTGCAACTCGCAGCTACCTCTCCGGTTTTCCATGAACAAGACCCCTATTCTCCCGCGCCGGCCTCGCTGGCGCAGCCTCGCCATTTTGGCGATCTGCCTGGCGCCGCTGCTATGGCCGTTGCAACGCCTTGCCGAGCGCTACTATGGCAGCGAGCTCGCCAGCCAGAATCGCCAGACCCTCGACCTCTACGTCGCCAACCTGCTGGGCACCCTGCATCGTTACGAAACGCTGCCGCAAATCCTCGGCGATCTGCCGGCCCTGCGCCAGACCCTGGCGACCCCTGCCTCCGCCTCCACAGTCGATAACGCCAACCACCTGCTCAAGGCGATTGCGCGCCAGACCGGTGCCGAGGTGATGTACCTCATGGACACCAATGGCCTGACCCTGGCGGCATCCAACTGGGATCACAAGGACAGCTTCATCGCCCGCAACTTCGCCTTCCGCCCGTATTTCCGGGACGCCCTGGCCGGGCAGATGGGGCGCTTTTTCGGCCTGGGCACCACCTCGGCCAAGCGCGGCTATTTCTTCGCCGCGCCCGTGCGTGAAGGCAATCAGGTGATCGGCGTGTTCGTGGTCAAGGTCGACCTGGATCACACCGAAACGCTCTGGGGCAATACCCCCGAGCAACTGCTGCTGACCGACAACAACGGCGTGGTGATCCTTACTTCGCGGCCCGACTGGCGGTTCAAGGCCACCAGAGCGCTCAGCGATGGCGAGCGCCAGAGCATCGCCGAAGTGCAGCCTTACCCGACCCGCGACCCGCAGCCCCTGCACCTCGACACGGGCGCCTGGGTCACCCAGACCCAGAGCATCGGCGAGACCGGTTGGGACGTGAGCATCCTTGCACCGCGCACCCTGATTGATCGCCCGGTCCGCACGGTGGTCGCCGTCGGTGGCGCCACTTTGCTGGTGCTGATGCTGCTGCTGGGCCTGATGATGCAACGCCGCCGTCACTACCTGGACCGCATCAACTTCGATACCAAGGCCCGGCACGAACTGGAGAAGCGCGTGATCGAACGGACCAGCGCCCTGGAAGGCCTCAACAGCCGGCTGAAACAGGAAGTGCTGATCCGCGAAGAGGCCCAGCAGAATCTCGTGCAGGCCCAGGACGAACTCGTTCAGGCCGGCAAATTGTCTGTGCTCGGGACCATGTCGGCGAGCATCAGCCACGAGCTCAATCAACCGCTGGCCGCCATTCGCAGCTACGCCGAGAATGCCGAGGTGCTGCTCGATCATCAGCGCACCGATGACGCTCGCGGCAACCTCAAGCTGATCAACGAACTGACCGGGCGCATGGCCTCGATCATCGCCCACCTGCGCGCCTTCGCCCGCCGCGACCACCACGCGCCGGAAAGCGTGGCCCTGCAACCGGCGCTGGACGATGCCCTGGCGCTGCTCGGCAAACGCCGCCGGGCCATGGCCGTGGAGCTGATCCGCGATGTGCCCGACGCCACCCTGTGGGTACAGGCCGGGGAAACCCGCCTGCGGCAGATCCTCGGCAACCTGCTGGCCAACGCCCTCGACGCCTTGACCGAAAAGGCCAACCCGCGCTGCCTGTGGATCAGTGCCGAGCAGACCGCCGACGGCATCAACTTGAGCATTCGAGATAACGGCCCGGGCTTCAGCAGCGTCGCCTTGACCCGGGCACGCGAGCCCTTCTTCACCACCAAGACCCGCACCCAGGGCCTTGGCCTTGGACTGGCGATCTGCGATACCCTGATCGGCGCCCTGGGCGGCGAGCTGATTCTGGCCAATCACCCCCAGGGCGGCGCGCTCTTGACCCTGCGCCTGCGCGCGGCTGCGCCGGGCGTCAATCTGCAACCACCAGAGGATCTCTCGGTATGAGCCATGAGCCGATCATCGACAGCCAGATCCAGGTGGTATTGATCGATGACGACAAACACCTGCGTCAGGCCCTGACCCAGACCCTTGACCTCGCCGGTCTGAAAATCCTGCCGCTGGCCGACGCCCGCGGCCTGGCCGAGCGTATCGAGCGGGACTGGCCGGGCGTGGTGGTCAGTGATATCCGCATGCCGGGTATCGATGGCCTGCAACTGCTCGAGCAACTGCATGCCCAGGATGCCGAGCAACCGGTGCTACTGATCACCGGACATGGCGACGTGCCGCTGGCGGTGCAAGCCATGCGCGCCGGCGCTTATGACTTTCTGGAAAAACCCTTCGCCAGCGATGCCCTGCTCGACAGCGTGCGGCGCGCCCTGGCCCTGCGCCGCTTGGTGCTCGACAACCGCAGCCTGCGCCTGGCCCTGAGCGATCGCCAGGCACTGAGCACGCGCCTGGTGGGGCAGTCGGCGTCGATGACGCGCTTGCGCGAGCAGATCGGCGCCCTGGCCGCGACCAAGGCCGACGTGCTGATCCTCGGCGAAACCGGCGCAGGCAAAGAAGTCGTCGCACGCGCCCTGCACGACCTGTCGAACCGCCGGGGCGGCCCTTTTGTAGCGATCAATGCCGGGGCGTTGGCCGAGTCGGTGGTCGAAAGCGAGCTCTTCGGCCACGAACCCGGAGCGTTCACGGGCGCGCAAAAGCGTCGTATCGGCAAGTTCGAATTCGCCAACGGCGGCACCTTGTTCCTCGATGAAATCGAAAGCATGAGCCTCGATGTACAGGTCAAACTGCTGCGGCTGCTGCAAGAGCGGGTGGTCGAGCGCCTGGGTGGCAATCAGCAGATCCGCCTCGATATCCGGGTGATCGCCGCTACCAAGGAGGACTTGCGCCACGCCGCCGATCAAGGGCGCTTCCGCGCCGACCTCTACTACCGTCTGAACGTCGCCAATCTGCGCATTCCCCCCCTGCGTGAACGCGGCGAAGATGTATTGATGCTGTTCCAGCATTACGCCGATGCTGCCAGCGATCGCCACGGCCTTTTGCCGCATTCCCTGGGCCCCGGCCAGCGCGCGTTGTTGTTGCGCCACAGCTGGCCAGGCAATGTGCGGGAGCTGCAAAACGTTGCTGAGCGTTTCGCGTTGGGACTGGAGCTGGAACTCGACGTACCGGCCAACGAACCGCCCGGCAGTGTCCCGAGCGTTATCGAGGGCGGGCTGGGCGAGCAAGTCGAACACTTCGAGCGCGCACTGATCGCCGCCGAGATGGCCCGCCCCCACAGCTCCATGCGCAGCCTGGCCGAAGCCTTGGGCCTGCCCCGCAAGACCCTGCACGACAAATTGCGCAAACACGGCCTGACCTTCGCCAGTGGCGATGACTCGGACTCATGAGCCAGGAATCACGTTTATGAACTCTGTCGAACACTTGCAGCAGGTGCTGCATCGCGATATTCCCCTGACCGCCGACATGCAGATGCAGGTCTTGAGCTGGGAGGCCCACGCCTTGCGTCTGCGGCTGCCGTTGGAGCCCAACGTCAATCACAAGAACACCATGTTCGGTGGCAGCCTGTACTGCGCTGCCGTACTGGCGGGTTGGGGCTGGCTGTACCTGAGCTTGCGCGATGCCGGCATCGAAGACGGTCATATCGTCATTCAGGAAGGGCAGATCAGTTATCCACAGGCGGTGCGCGGCGCGGGTATCGCCCACTGCGACAGGCCGGAGGCAGCGCTCTGGCAGCGCTTCATCACCACCTATCAGCGCCGCGGCCGGGCGAGGATCACGCTGCAGACGCGGATTACCAATGAGGGTAGCGATGAGGATGCGGTGCTATTCAGCGGGCAGTATGTGTTGCACCGCTGAGAACGTGCGGTGAAGCGACGGGCCTCTTCGCGGGCAAGCCTTGCTCCCACAGTGCACTGAACTGCACCTGAGCCATACACCCGTGGGAGCAAGGCTTGCTCGCGAAGAGGCCGGTCTTGCTTGCCCCGCACCATAGAATCTCCCACAGTGCACGCCGCACCTCAGCCATGCACCCGTGGGAGCAAGGCTTGCTCGCGAAGAGGCCGGTCTTGCTTGCCCCGCACCATAGAATCTCCCACAGTGCACGCCGCACCTGAGCCATGCACCCGTGGGAGCAAGGCTTGCCCGCGAAGAGGCCCGCAAGCACACCGATAGATTCAAAGATGTTTAAGCAACGCCTCACGCCACGGCGCCTTGGCGGGCAACGCCATGAAGAACGGATTCAACAGCGATTCCCGAGCCGGATAGCGGAACGGCGAACCGTCCACTTCCAGCACTTCACCGCCCGCCCCTTCCAGCACCCCTTGCGCCGCAGCAGTGTCCCACTGCGAGGTCGGCGCCAGCCGCGGGTAGCAATCGGCAGCACCTTCGGCCAGCAGGCAGAATTTCAGCGAACTGCCGATATTGGCCAGCTCCAGCGCCCCCATATCGGCCTTCAACCCTTCCAGCAAACGCTCCTGTTCCGGGCTCGAATGACGGCGGCTGGCGACCACCACCAGAGGGCTGCCTGCTGGAGGCTGGTCGCGCACAGCAATCGCCTTGCTCTCGCCATCCCCGTCACTGCGCCACGCGCCCAGCCCGGCGCCTCCGCTGTAACAGCGGCCATTGGTCGGCATCGACACCACGCCGAACACGATCCGCCCCTGCTCCACCAAAGCGATATTGACGGTGAACTCTTCAGTACCGCTGATGAACTCCTTGGTGCCGTCCAGCGGATCGACCAGCCACCAACGCTGCCAGCCCTGCCGCGCGCTGAGAGGGATATCGGCGTCTTCTTCAGACAGGATCGGAATATCCGGCGCCAGCGCTGTCAGCCCGGCGACGATCACATGGTGAGCCGCCAGGTCAGCCGCCGTGACCGGCGAATCATCGGCCTTGGCCTTCACCTCTACACCCGCACGCCAGAACGGCAGAATCGCTTCGCCGGCGCGATGTGCCAGTTCAATGACACCGGGCAACAGCGGATGGGCACTGAAGGGGGTTACAGCTTGAGGCATGGTCGAAAACTCCAACGTTGAATCGGTGTGCCGCGGTGTGCGCCAGCCGATGAGCTTGGGACAGCCGGAGGATGTAGTCAAACCTGACGCTACCCGCGAGGCTGGTAACACGAATCAGCGCAGACGCACTACCTGACAGTTCTGAGAGGTGCGCGCAGATAGGGCCCCCAGTAAGCTCCTTGAGACCGAACCTTCCGGGTTTATCTTGATCATCCAAAGGGGCATCATCATGGCCAATCAAAATCAATCAAGACGGCCGGGTGATCTCAATCCGGCGTTCAACGGCGGCAAGGTTACGCTGGATCACACGGGTAACACTGCATTCGTACTCAGGCTGGAACAGACTACCGACGCAAATCTTCTCGTGCTCTCTCGCAGTATCGACGCTAGGGGCTACTTTCTCAGCCAATTCACCCCGCAAGGCGAACGTGATCCCTCGTTCGCCGACGGCGCAGGTTTTGTACACGTCGTGGATCCTATCTCCCAAGACCGCGACAGGCTGCATGTGCTGAAGAACGGATCGTTTTTGGTCACCGGCGGCTCAGATAGCGAGCTCCTGTCAGCCTCACGCTTTCACGCTGATGGTCGGCTGGATAGCAGTTATGGCGAAGACGGCCACGCTGTCGTACGCGTGTCCGAATTGATCTTTGATGGTCGTAGCGGGGCTCGCATCCATACCCCGGAACATAAATCGGCTCAAGATAAGGGCCTGCCACCGAAGACCGGAAACCTGATCAGCATTGCTGACGGTGACAGCTTGTACCTGGTGTTCACAGTGGGCTGGGGTGCTTACGACGAATTGCTGGCGGTAGTAGTCCGCCTCGACAACCAGGGCAAGCTGGACAGGGCATTCAACGGCTCCGGTTATGTAGCGGTAACACTGGCGGGCACCCTCATCCCCTTCAACTATGCCGTCGAGGCCGCCCTGCAAACGGAAGGCGCCGGGAGCAGTAAGCTGGTAATTCTCGTCAAGGAGTCATTACCGTTTGCCACACCATACGAGGGGCAGCAATTCTTGTTGCGTTACGACGCTAAGGGCAAACAGGACCCCTTCTTCGGTGGCAATGGCAACGACCAAGGATTCGTGCGCATTGATAAGGATGATTTTTATGTCGTCAACGCTTTGTGGGTCGATGAGAACGGCGCGTTGAAAGTGCTGGGGGCCTCGGTGAAGGACGGCATAGGCCTCAAAGGTGCTATTAGGGGCTATACCGCTGAGGGTCAAGTGGATACTTCGTTCAACCGGGGAGAGTTACTATTGAAAGAGATCGTGCCAGGTTACGGAAATTGGCATGGTGGGGCTTTTTATGGTCAAGGCAAAGAGGCGCGAATGGTATTGGCCACGTCCGTGCCCACAGATGTGGCGAGGATCGCGGTAGTGCGCCTGGTTGATGACGGAAATTTCGACGAGACGTTTGGCGAACAAGGCATCGCGGCCTTCGATGCGGAAGATAGCGGCGTGCTGGTCTTGGCACAACTGCAACTACT